>CALBGF010000200.1 GCA_937893635.1 uncultured Mollicutes bacterium
ATTTTTGCGCAAAAAAGTGTAGTCTAACTGATAAACTACACTCTTAGAAATATTTGCTTTTCCCCTATAATTTATAAACACAAATCGAATGTTAATACAAACAATTATTCTTCAATAGCAAGAAATCTATCCGCGTAATCGGGATTATGCTCTTTATAATCATCTAATGCTTCTTTAGGAACATAAATTCTTTCCAAATTATCTGGTAACGAAAACATTTGGAAAGCAGTTTTACATCTAACAGTCATTTTTGTTAAAGAATTGCAATCACTAAACAAAGTAGGAAATGATTTAATATTTTCTGGAATATCAATTTCTTCAATAGCGGTACCACTAAATGCATTATATCCTAATTCAGTTACACCTTTACCAATTTTAATTGTTTTTAAAGATTTACATCCATAAAATGCATTGTCTCTTATTTCTTTTATAGAATCTGGAAGATCAATACTTTTTAATCCAGTATTTTTAAATGCATTAAAATCAATTATTTCTAACTTATTTGGAAGATTTACATCTTCTAAGGCTTTGCAGCCTTCAAAAGATCTAATGCCAATATTTTTTAAAGACTCTGGAAAATTTAATACTTTTAAATCAGTTTGGTCTCTTAAAGCACTATCAGCAATTGAAACTGTACCTTCTCTAATAGTTAATTCAGACAACTTTTGATATTTACCATCTGCATCATAATTCTTAAATAAATAATATGTATCATTAATATAATTTGATCCTTGTGGCAAAGCGTAATACCACGCAGTTGCCATAAAAGCATTAATACCAATTTTAGATAAGCCTTTACCAATATTAATATCTTTTAATTGCTTACACCATTCAAAAGAACTAACACCAATCGTTGTAACTGTGTCAGCAATAACAACTGTTTTAAGGTCTGCACAACCAGAGAAAGCATTATCACTTATTTCTATTAAATTATCATGGGTAACGACAGATGTAATATTTTTGCGTGAAAATACACTACTTCCTATTCTAACAATAGGTAAGCCTTTATAAGTTGCTGGAATATCTATTTCACTTTCTGTTCCTTTATAACTAGTAAGTACATATCCACTTGGAAAAGTATCATCATAGCTATATGAATAACTTAATTCCATACCATTTTCTAAGACTGGATATTCTTCTGCCCATCTAGCATATAAAGTTGTATCAGATGTCGGGTAATACGGCATTCTAATAGGATCACCATTAAAATTTGCATTATCAAACCATCCAGCAAATATTTCATTATCTTTACTAATAACTGTATCACCATGATGTAAACATTCACCTTCTTTTAGGTATTCATCTGGCAAATCTCCATCAGGTAATTCTCCTTGTACTCCTGTTCCTACATATGCTCCGCCATTCATTTCGTATTGCACATGAATGTATTTTTTAAATTGTGCATAAATATTGATATTCTCAGTTAATTTTGTGTCTTGAAATTCATCACCAGAAAATTCTTGATTATCATAATACCAGCCTACGAAATAATAGCCTTCTTTACTTGGTGCTTCCGGAAGTTCAATTGTTTCATTACCATTTGATTCTATGGTTTCAACAATATTATCATCAACATAAAAAGTTATTTTCTTCATGCTTGTACTTCCACATGAAGTTAACATAAACGATGATAACAAAGTTAAAGATAATCCTAAAATTAATTTTTGTTTTACTTTTTTCATATATATTTCTCCTATCATAGTAATGATACCCCCCCCCGTAGCAATTTGTCAAGTTTTTTATTGAGCAATGTTCAGCATTGAAAACTTTTTCGTTCATATAAAAATGGTGCCATTTTTGGCACCATTTCCATTTAAATTAAAATAATTTATTTTTCAGGATAACGCTCTCTTGCGTGATATGAAGTATGTAACAATTCATGGGCTTTATGACTATTTGGTTCACCTAAATAGTCTTTATAAAGTTGTTGAATTTGAGTATTACGATGAGATTGTCTTAATACTTGCTTTTCATCTTCAGAATATAGCACTTTAGCGCGTTTTTCTTTATATGTATCTAATATATTATCATCTTCATTTGGTAAGAAGCATGGTTTAACAAATGGTTGTCCTCCACCATTAATACATCCACCTGGACATCCCATAATTTCAATAAATGTATATGGTGATTTGCCAGCACGTATATCATCTAATAATGGTTTAGCATTTTTCATGCCATGAGCAACAGCGACTTTAATTTTTGTTCCATTTAAATCAATTTCTGCTTCTTTTAAGCCATCAAAGCCACGAACTTCTTTAAATGTAATTAATTCATGTTCTTTACCAGTAACAGTGAAATATGCTGTTCTTAAAGCTGCTTCCATAACGCCGCCTGTTACACCAAATATAACACCTGCGCCAGTATATTCACCTAGTAAATCTTGATCAAATTCTTCATCAGGTAATCTTCTAAAATCAATACCAGATCTTTTAATTAATCTTGCTAATTCACGTGTGGTTAAAACACAGTCTACATCTTTTAAGCCATCTTTAGAAGCATTTTCTGGACGTTCTTTTTCATATTTCTTAGCCGTACAAGGCATAATTGATACAACAAAGATATTTTTTGGATCTAAGCCTTTTTTCTCGGCAAAATAAGATTTAATTATTGCACCTTCCATTTCATGAGGAGATTTACAACTTGATAAATGTCCTAATAAATCACCATAGAAATATTCGGCATAATTTACCCAACCTGGTGAACATGAGGTAATCATTGGAAGTTGTCCGCCTTCTTTAATACGATGTAATAATTCCGTAGCCTCTTCCATAATTGTTAAATCTGCCGCAAAGTTCGTATCATAAACTTTATCAAAGCCTAAACGTTTTAAAGCCGCGACCATTTTACCAGTAACAGAAGTTCCAATTGGCATACCAAATTCTTCACCTAAAGCAGCACGTACTGCTGGAGCGGTTTGTACAACAATATATTTGCCTTCTTTTTTAGCTTGGTCAAGTTTATCAATTTCGCTTTTTTCCATTAAAGCTCCAGTAGGACAAACGTTAACACATTGTCCACATAAAATACATGGTGAGTTTTTCATTGAACGATTATAAGCAGGTGCTACAATAGTTCTAAAACCACGATTTTCAAATCCTAAAATACCAATTCCTTGAGCATTTTTACATCTTTCTACACATCTTCCGCACAATACACATTTTGATGTATCACGGATAATAGATGGAGTTAATTCATCAATAGTAACTGGAGTTTTACTTCCTTCATACATATTGTCTCTAGCACCAGTAATTTTAGCAACATTTAATAATTCACAATATTCATTTTTAGTGCATTGTTGGCAGTTCTTCGAGTGATTAGATAATAACAATTCGACACTAGTTCTACGCGCACTAACGGCTTTTGGAGAAGAAATAATAATCTCCATTCCTTCATTAACTGGATATACACAAGACGCTACTAAACCTCTTGCACCTTTAACCTCTACTAAACAAACTCGACATGACCCTCTAGAGCATTCCCCATGATTAAAAGCACATAAAGTCGGAATTGTATATCCACATTTTTTAGCAGCTTCTAAAATAGTTAAACCAGCATCAACTTGATAAGAGTGACCTTCAATTTTAATATTTACTTTTTCCATCTTTTTCACCCCTATTTCTTTATAATTGCTTTAAATGGACATGCACTTATACACATACCACATTTAATACATTTAGCGGAATCAATAACATATGGAGTTTTACCAATTTCCCCATGAATAGCGTTAACTGGACATCCACGTGCACATTTACTACATTTCTTACAAACTTCTGGTTTAATATAATATTCCATAAGTTTTTTACATACTTTTGCTGGACACTTTTTATCCACTACGTGAGCAATATATTCATCTTTAAAATGACTCATTGTCGAAATAATTGGATTAGCGGCAGTTTGACCTAAAGCGCATAACGAACCTGCTTGTGTAGCTCTTCCTAATTCTTCTAGACGATCAATATCTTCTAGTGTTCCTTGACCATTAGTAATCTTAGTTAAAATTTCTAACATTCTTTTTGTACCAATACGACATGGAGAACATTTACCACATGATTCGTCACAAATAAACTCCATATAGAATTTAGCTACGTCAACCATACAGTTATCCTCATCCATGACAATTGCGCCTCCAGAGCCCATCATTGAGCCAAGAGCGACTAAATTATCAAAGTCGATTGGAGTATCTAAATATTCACTAGTTAAACATCCTCCTGATGGACCACCAGTTTGAATAGCTTTGAACTTTTTATCATTTGGGATACCGCCACCAATATCGTAAATTAATTCACGAAGTGTGGTTCCCATTGGAATTTCTACTAATCCAACATTGTTTATTTTTCCACCTAAGGCAAATACTTTTGTACCTTTAGATTTTTCTGTTCCATATTTTGTAAATTCGCTTACCCCTTCACGAATAATATAAGGAACACAAGCTAAAGTTTCGACGTTATTAACAATAGTTGGTTTATTCCATAATCCTTTTACAGCTGGGAAAGGAGGACGAGGACGTGGCATTCCACGTTGTCCTTGAATTGAATTTAATAAAGCTGTTTCTTCGCCACAAACGAAAGCACCCGCTCCTAATCTTAAATGAACTCTAAATGAGAAACCGGATCCTAAAATATTGTCACCAAGTAAACCTAATTCTTCCGCTTCTTTAATAGCAACCGTTAAACGATGTACAGCGATTGGATACTCAGCACGAACATAGAAATAACCATTCTTTGCACCAATTGCGTAACCCGCAATCATCATACCTTCGATAACCGCTAACGGATTACCTTCTAAGATTGAACGATCCATAAAGGCACCTGGATCACCTTCATCGCCATTACATACAACATACTTTTCTTCACTATCTTGGTTATAAGCAAATTGCCATTTTCTTCCTGTTGGGAATCCGCCACCACCACGACCGCGTAATCCAGAAGCAAGTATTTCGTTTATTACTTCTTGTCTATCCATTTTTAAAGCACGTGCTAAGCCTTGGAAAGCGCCATAACCTAATCCTTCATTAATGTCTTCTGGATTAATAACGCCACATCCATGCAAGGCGATTCTTACTTGCTTTTTATAGAAATTTAAGTCATCTTGTTTAGCAACTTTTTGATGGGTATGTGGATCAGTAATTAATAAACGATCAATTACTTCTTTACCCATAATATCTTTTTCAATAATTTCTTCACAGTCTCCTACTTTAACCATATGGTATAAAGTATCTTCTGGGAAAATTTTAACAAATGGTCCTTGAGAACAGAAACCAAAACAACCAACTTGGTTAACTGTTACTTTATCTTCTAAATTATGTTCTTTAATTAATTCTTCTAAACGATTTTTAATTTCATCAGAGTGTGAAGATAAACAGCCTGTTCCACCACATACCACAATAGCGCGTTTTCCATTTTCTCCATTAAATTTAATATCTAAGCAGTGAGTGCATTTAGCAATTTTATCTTTTAATTCTTGCTCTGTTTTAATCATTATGCTTCTCCCCCTAACTTACGATATTCATTAATTACTTGTTGTACTTGGTTAACTGACATCTTAGGATATACTTTTCCATTAATACTTACTGCGGGAGCAATACCACACGCTCCAATGCAACGTAAAGCATCAATAGTAAATAATCCATCTTCAGTTGTTTCTCCAGGTTTAATACCTAAAAGTTCGGAAAACTTGTCACATATTTGTTGTGCACCTTTAACGTAACATGCAGTTCCTAAACAAACTCCAATAACAAATTTGCCTTTAGGTTTCAAAGAAAAAAACGAGTAAAAAGTAACTACACCATATATTTCTGAAACAGGTATACCTAATTTTTCAGATACGATTTCTTGAACTTCAAAAGGAATATAGCCATATTCTTTTTGAACCTGACTCAAGATCATCATTAATGGTGTATTTTCGTTCTTATACTCAGCGATGATTTCTTCAACCCTTTTGCAAGCGGCTGAACTCAATTTTGCCATATTTTAAAAAATCCTCCTAGTAATAAGACATTTATATAAAATCTATATAAATACTATAAAATACTTTTTTAGTATAACATAAAAATATTGCATTTTGTAAATATTATTGCATATTTTGATATTTTTTTAATTTTTGCATGTTTTTGACATTGTAAGTGCTTTAACCAATAAAAAAAGCACTTATTCTCTAGTAAAGAAAAGCGCTAATTTTTGAACAGTATTACAATTAATTTAGTATAGCAATGCTTATATTTAAAAATGTTGCAAAAGACAACCAAATAACATATGGAATCCATAAATACGCTAAGTTCTTATTGGTTTTAAATAAATAAATTAACATATAAATACATAATCCTAATAATATTACGATATCTATTGCGCTTACTAATGGTAAATGTAAACCAAAAAATAAAGGAGTCCATAAGACATTAAATAATAATTGAATATAAAATATTTTACTTCCTTTAACATCCGCTAGTTCATCTAATTTATAACTAACATATCCAATCATTAAATATAGTATTGACCAAACAATCGGAAATAAAATTGATGGCACACGAATTAAACTATTCAAATTACTATAATAAGAAGAAAAATCTCCTAAAAGCATAGAAATAACAAAATTTACTAATAATGGAAAAAGCAAGTTAAAAACTAAATCAATATTTATTTTTTTCATATTATATCCCTAAATAAATATATGATGTAAGGTAAAAGAAAAGACTAACCAAATGGTTAGTCTAAAAAATTATTAAAAACTATTTTACAAATTCAACAATAGCCATTTCAGCATTGTCACCACGACGTGGAACAAGCTTCAATACTCTTGTATATCCGCCATTACGATCTTTGTAACGTGGGCCAATTTCATTAAATAACTTGTCTAAAGCAGTTACTTTCTTTTCTGCATCACAATAAACCTCGGAGCGGACAACTGCAGCAGCTAAACGACGATTGTGTAAATCGCCAACTTTAGCCTTGCTAACTAATTTTTCTGCTAAATTTTTAACATCTTTAGCACAGCCAGCAGTAACAGTAACACGTTCATGAACGATTAATTCTGATACAACGTTTCTTAACATTGCTTTATATTTGCTTGAAGTATAGGCAGCTTTAAAGCGAACGCCGCCTTTACCATGTACATTCTTACGTCCTTGTGTAGCCATTTAAACTTCCTCCTAATCAATGTAATCCTTGAAGCCTAAACCAATACCAAGAAGTTTTTCTTTAACTTCTTTAAGTGATTTTTTACCAAGGTTACGTACTTTCATCATATCTTCTTCTGTCTTTTGAGTTAATTCTAAGACAGTTGCAATACCTGCTCTCTTTAAGCAGTTATATGAACGAACTGATAAATCTAATTCTTCAATTGTCATATCTTCGTATTTGTTAGATGTTTGTTCAACTGGTTCAGCAACAATGTTCATATCGCGAGTAATTTCGTTTAATTTTAAGAATTCTTCGAAATGAGCGACTAAGATTTTTGCAGCAAGTGCTACAGCATCTTGTGGAAGCATAGAACCATTTGTCCAAACTTCTAATACTAAGTTTTCATAATTTGCATTATGTCCAACACGAGTTGGTTGTACTTCATAATTTACTTTTGTAATTGGTGAATAGTTAGAATCTGTTGCGATTGTACCAATATTCATGCCTGTACGAAGTAATTTATTACCTTCTGAAGTTACATAACCACGTCCGTTACGAGCATAAAGTGTCATTTTTAATTTTCCACCTTCTGCAACGTGAGCAAGGACTAAATCAGGGTTAATAACTTCTACATCACCTGGAACAACTAAATCAGCGGCAGTAACGACTTTAGGTCCTTCTACTTCTAATTCAATTCTCTTAGTGACTGATTCTTCATCGTCAATTTTTAAAACTAAATCTTTTAAGGAAAGGATAATCATTGTAACATCTTCTTCAACACCCTCAAGTGCAGAGAATTCGTGACGAGCGCCTTCAACTTCAATAGCAAATACAGAAGCACCTGGTAATGAAGAAAGCATAACTCTTCTTAATGAATTTCCAATTGTTAAAGCATAACCTCTTTCTAATGGTCCAACTACGAATTTACCATAGTTAGTGTTACCATCGAATTCAGCAATATCAAATTTAATTTTTGCGAATGGACTTACGATTTTGCTCATATTTTTTTCCTCCCTTTGCAATCGTTAGTAGACTAAATAATATTTATTATCCACGTGGACGCTTTGGTGGGCGGCAACCATTGTGTGGAATAGGTGTAGTATCTGTAATCATTTGGATTTGTAATCCAGCTGCTTGTAAACTACGAACTGCAGAATCACGACCAGATCCTGGTCCTTTTACGTTAACATCAACTGTTTTAATACCTTGATCAACAGCAACTTTAGCACAAGCTTCAGCTGCTAATTGAGCTGCAAATGGTGTAGATTTCTTAGCACCTTTAAATCCTAATGCACCAGCACTTGACCAAGCAATTGCATTACCTGCTTCGTCAGTGATAGTAACAATGGTATTATTAAATGTTGAGTGAATGTGAGCGATACCTTTAGTATAGCTTCTTTTAATTTTTTTCTTCTTAGAAACTGTGGTTTTAGCCATTTTTAATTATCCTCACTTTCTATTGAACTGCTTGCTTCTTATTCGCAATAGTCTTTTTAGGTCCTTTACGAGTACGAGCATTAGTCTTTGTACGTTGTCCACGAACTGGTAAACCTTTACGGTGACGTAAGCCACGGTAGCAACCAATTTCGGTTAAACGTTTAATGTTTAAAGCAACTTCACGACGTAAGTCACCTTCAACTTTGTGTTTTGCAACTTCTGTTCTAATTGCAGTTAATTGATCTTCTGTTAAATTCTTAACACGAATATCTTCATTAATGTTTGTTTCTTTTAAAATCTTTTTAGATGTTGTTAAACCAATACCATAAATATAGGTTAAAGCAATAACAACTCTTTTTTCATTTGGAATATCGACTCCAACAATACGTGCCATATAGCATGTCCTCCTTAATTACCTTGTCTTTGCTTGTGTTTTGGGTTTTCGCAAATAACCATTACACGGCCTTTTCTACGAATAACTTTGCACTTGTCGCAAATAGGTTTAACTGAAGGTCTAACTTTCATAAATAATTTCCTCCATTTTACTTTCTTTTTAAATTTTTTATTTGTATCTGAATGTTATTCTACCACGTGTTAAATCATATGGCGATATTTCAACCGTAACTCTATCACCTGGTAAGATGCGAATGTAATTCATACGGATTTTACCAGAAACGTGGGCTAATATTACGACTCCGTTTTCTAACTTTACATTAAACATTGCGTTTGGTAAAGTTTCAACGACTACCGCTTCTACTTCAATAACGTCTTCTTTTGACATAGTTAGTTTAACACTCCTTTTTATTACTTTCTAGTGTAAGGATTTCAACGCCATCCTTAGTTACTACAAGAGTATTTTCATAGTGGCTAGCTAATTTGCCATCTACCATTTTGACAGTCCATTCATCACTCATTACACGGGTATCGTATTTTCCCATTGCCACCATTGGTTCAATTGCAAGGCACATGCCTTCTTTTAAAATTGGACCATGTCCAGGTAATCCATAATTTGGAATTGCTGGATCTTCGTGCATTTCGGTACCAATACCATGTCCTGTATAATCTCTTGGTAATGAATAACCATGTTTTTCGCAATATTCTTGAATTGTATGCGAGATATCTGATAAGTGAATACCTGGTTTAATAATTTTAACAGCTTCAAAAAAACTTTCTTCTGTTACTCTTACTAAGCGAGCGGCTTCATCAGATATTTTTCCAACAGCATAAGTTCTTGCTGCATCTCCGTTATAGCCTTTATAAATAGCTCCAACGTCGACAGAAATAATATCTCCTTCTTTTAAAGGTTTATTGTTTGGAATACCATGCACTAATACTTCATTTACTGAAGTGCATATAGAGGCAGGGAATCCGCCGTATCCTAAGAAAGATGGAATTGCGCCTTGATCACGTATGGTTTTTTCGGCGATGCGATTAAGTTCATTAGTCGTAACACCTGGTTTGATGTGTGGCTTTAGTGCATCAAATACACTAGCCACAATCCTACCAGCCTCACGCATCAACACAATTTCTCGTGGTGATTTTAAGGTTATCATACTTTTTTATTTGATCCTTTCAAAAATATCACAAATGGTTTCGAAGACTTCATCTAATCCAAGTAAACCATCGACATTATGTAGAAGTCCACGTTTTTCGTAGAATTCCACTAATGGGAAGGTTTGATGTTCATAAGCATCAAGTCTTACTGCTAAACTTTCTAATGTGTCATCTTTTCTTTGAACTAATTCACCATTACAATAGTCACAAACACCATCAACTTTTGGTTTTAATGTTTCGACATGGAATGGAGCTCCACAAGATTTACAAACACGTCTACCAGTAATTCTTTTTGTTAAGACATCACGATCAGCAGTGATATTAACTACTGCTGTTATTGGACGATTGATTTCTTTTGTTAGTTCTTCTAATGCTTCTGCTTGAGGAATTGTTCTTGGGAATCCATCAAGTAAGAATCCATTAGCGCAATCATCTTTAGCAAGCCTTTCCTTAACTAAAGCGATTGTTACTTCATCAGGTACTAACAAACCTTTGTTGATATAACTTGCCGCTAAGACTCCAGTTGGAGTTTGAGCAGCTATCGCTTCTCTAAACATATCACCAGTTGAAATATGTGGAATATGATAAGAAGCAATAATCTTTTTAGCTTGTGTGCCTTTACCAGCGCCAGGCGGGCCCATTAAAATAATGTTTAACATTGTTTTTTACTCCCTTCCGGCACGGTTTTGAACTTCTTCGAAGCTCTTACCAGCAACCAAGCCATCAATTTGTGCACTAACTTCAAGAGCAACACCAACTACGATGATTAATCCTGTGCCACCTAGTGCTAATGATTGAGGAAGTAATCCTGTCAATACTAACACAACTGGTAACGCAGCAATAAATGCAAGAGCGAATGCACCAATGAAGGTTACACGATTTAATACTTTCTTTACATATCTTTCTGTTTCATTACCAGGTTTAATACCAGGAATGTAAGAACCATTCTTTTGGAAGTTTTCTGCCATTTGTTCTGGATTAATTTGTAATGAAGAATAGAAGAATGTAAAGGCTATAATGAGTACAACATAGATAATCAAGCCCCATGGCATTTGCCATGTCTTTCCGCCAAACCAAGGCATAGTGGTCATTTTTGAACTTGAGAATATGTTGAGCCATTCTGCACTTGTATCAGCGCCATCAATAAAGCTCACAATTACTTGTGGTGCCATCATAATTGATGAAGCGAAGATAACAGGAATAACACCAGCAGAGTTAATCTTAATTGGTAAGAAACTTGCTTGGCTATATCTCTGTCCAGTTCCACCAGATTTACCAGCGTGTTGAACAGGGATTTTTCTTTTTGAACTTTCAATATAAATTACGAATGTAATAATTGCTAAATAAGCAAGGATATATAATAAGAATCTTGCTCCACCTGCCACAATTAATGAAGGTTGTTTTGACAATAATGGGTTTGACATATATTGTACAAACGCTTCAGCAATTTGTTTAGGTAATGAGACAACGATACCAGCAAAGATAATTACAGAAATACCATTACCAATACCTTTTACAGAAATTTGGTCACCTAACCACATAACTAACATACCACCAGCTACTAATATGGTAACTATATAGGCATAAGTTAAGAAGTCAGAGTTTGCAATCGTTGTAACTTCAATGTATTCAGTAGCTTCCATGGTTTTTATAATACCATATGCTTGTACTGCACCAAGAAGTAAAGTTAAGTAACGAGTTGCCATTTCCATTTTCTTTCGACCATACTGACCTTGTTTATTTAACTCGGTCAAGGCCGGTAATACATCCATTGAAAGTAATTGCACAATAATTTGTGCGGTAATATATGGTGACACACCCAAGGCGAATATGGAGAAACTTGATAATGCTCCACCGCCTAAAAGGTTCATCATACTTAATACATCTAAGTTATCAAATCCAGCAGTATCACTGATTTTGACACCAGGAACTGAGATTGAAGCTCCGATGCGGAAGACTAAGAGTATCATTAATGTAAAGAATATACGATCAACGATATCTTTATTTTTGAAGATTTGTCCGAGTTTTTTCATATTACAATACCTCGGTTGTTCCGCCAGCATTCTTAATAGCTTCTTCGGCAGCCTTAGAGAACTTATGAGCAGAAACTTCTAACTTAACATTAAGTTTTCCGTTTCCTAAAATTTTAATTCCATCATATTCTTTACGGACTAAACCGACTTCTTTTAATAATGCAGGGGTGACTTTAGTGCCTTCTTCGAATTTATTTAACATTTCAACGTTAACTATTGCATAGTCAACACGTGAAATATTGTTAAATCCACGTTTTGGTAAACGACGATATAATGGGTTTTGTCCACCTTCAAATCCTAAACGGACTCCGCCGCCACTTCTAGAATTTTGACCTTTGGTACCTTTACCAGCAGTCTTTCCGTTTCCAGAACCAATTCCACGACCAGCGCGGAATGCTTTCTTACGTGATCCTTCTGTGTATTCGAGTTCATGCAGTTTCATATCTTGCACCTCCCTATAAATTATTGATTTATTTTTGGTTATAAACTATTTACGTAATTCTTTGACTACATTGTATGATTTAACGTTATTCAAACCATTAACAGTTGCACGAATAACATTAATTGGTGTACGTGAGCCATAGACTTTTGAGTAAATGTTTCTAACGCCAGCTAATTCTAAGACAGCACGGACTGGACCACCAGCGATGATACCAGTACCTTCAGGTGCAGGTTTTAATAAAACTTTGCAAGCACCAAATTCACCATTAATTTCATGAGCGATTGTTCCGCCTTTAACTAAATGGACATGGAGCAAGTTTTTCTTAGCAGCTTCTGTAGCTTTCTTAATTGCATCTGGGACTTCTCCAGCTTTTCCAGTACCATAACCGAAACGGCCTTTTCCATCACCGATAACCATAAGTGCAGCAAATCTCATACGGCGTCCGCCTTTTACAGTTTTGCTAACACGGTTAATTGCAACTACGCGTTCATTGAATTCCTTTTCAGGTTTTTCACGACGATCTCTACGATCGCCTCTACGGCCACCATCACGGCGATCTTTACGATCACCACGAGGACGACGATCAGCTCTAGGAGCTTTTTCTGTATCAGTGTTTTCAGTATTTTCTACCACAGTTTCTTCAACTGGTGTTACTTTTTCTTCTGCCATTTTCTTTCCTCCTAGAATTCTAAGCCAGCTTCACGAGCGGCTTCTGCAACAGCTTTGACACGTCCATGGTAAACATAACCAGAACGATCAAATACTACTTTCTTTATACCTAAGGCAACGGCTTTTTCACCGATGTCCTTACCAACGGCTTGAGCGGCTTCAATATTACCACCATTTGCTAATTTAAGAGCAACTGATGATGAACTTACTAAAGTTACGCCTTTAACATCGTCGATAATTTGAGCATGAATGTTAGCATTTGCACGATAAACACTTAAACGAGGTGTTTCAGCTGTTCCGCTAATTTTAGCACGAACACGTTCATGACGTCTTGCACGAACTACTTGTCTTGATTCTTTATTAATCATGTTTCATTTCCTCCTTACCGACTATTTCTTACCAGCACGTTTTCCTTCTTTACGAAGAATAAACTCATCAGTATATTTAATACCTTTTCCTTTATAAGGTTCAGGTTCACGAACTGCACGAATTCTTGCAGCAGTTTGTCCAACTGCTTGACGATCTGCACCTTCAACAACTACTTCCGTAGCAGATGGTGTAGAGATTTTTGCGCCAACATCAGGTGTGATAACTACTTCGTGAGAATAACCAATATTTAATACTAAGTTTTCTCCTCTCATAGCAGCACGATAACCGATACCGACGATTTCTAATTTTTTCTTAAATCCTTCAGAAACACCAACTACCATATTGTGAAGTAATGCTCTTGTTGTACCATGGATAGTCTTCATAGCAATTGTATCATCTGGACGAACACAAGTAATAGTATTTCCTTCAACTTTATATGTAATATGTGGATTAAAGGTATTTGTTAAAGTTCCTTTTGGTCCTTTAACTGTAACATGGTTACCATCGAAATCAACAGTAACGCCTGCAGGTATTTCAATAACTTTATGACCAATACGTGACATACTGTTACCTCCTACCAAACATAAGCGATAACTTCGCCGCCGATGCCAAGAGCACGGGCTTTCTTATCACTCATTAAACCTTGAGAAGTAGATATAATAGCAATACCTAATCCTCTTAATACACGTGGAAGTTTGTCAGCAGGGACATTAACACGTAATCCAGGTTTAGAGATTTTCTTTAAACCAGAGATAACACGTTCTCCACCAACGTATTTTAAAGTAATAGTTAATTCTTTCTTTACATCACCAAGAACGATGAAATCGTTAATGAAACCTTCTTCTTTTAAGATTTCAGCGATATGTACTTTCATATTTGAGCTTGGCATTGTAACTGATTCATGACGCATCACATTTGCGTTACGAATTCTTGTAAGCATATCTGCAATAGGATCTGTCATCATAACTCATTTTCCTCCTTTGCTTACCAGCTTGCCTTTTTCATACCTGGAATTTCGCCTTTATAAGCTAATTCACGAAGGCAGATACGGCATAATTTGAATTTACGAATTACTGCGTGAGGACGTCCACAACGTTCGCAACGTGTGTATTCTCTAACTGCATATTTTTGTGGTCGTGCACAACGAACCTTAATAGATGTTTTTGCCATTTAGATGTCCTCCTTCTTATTTATGGAATGGCATACCGATTAATTCAAGCAATGTGAATGCTTCTTCATCAGTATTTGCTGTTGTTACAACAACAATATCCATACCACGTACTTTAGTGACTTTTTCATAACTAATTTCTGGGAAAATTAATTGTTCTTTGACGCCTAATGTGTAATTACCACGGCCATCAAAAGCATTTTTGCTAATACCACGGAAGTCTCTAACACGTGGTAATGAGATAGAGATTAACTTATCAAGGAATTCATACATTCTTTCTCCTCTTAAAGTAACCTTACAACCAATTGCTTGTCCTTCACGTAATTTGAAAGAAGCGATTGATTTCTTTGCTCTTGTAATAACAGGTTTTTGTCCTGTGATTTGAGCTAATTCTGCAACTGAATCATCTAATAATTTAGCATTAGAAGTTGCGTCACCAACACCGACGTTAATAACGATTTTTTCGATGTGTGGAACTTGCATAACAGAAGCATAGTGATATTTTTCCATTAATGCAGGTACGATTTGGGTAGTGTATTTTTCTTTTAATCTATTCATAATACTCTAACCTCCTATTTAACAACGCTCTTGCTAGCTTTTGTTACACGGACTTTTTCGCCCTTAACAACTTCATAGCCAATACGTGTTGCTTTCTTTGTTTTTGGATCTACAAGTGCTACATTACTAACATGAATAGGAGCATAGATATCAACAATACTTCCCTCTGGGTTAGTTTGTGTAGGTTTTTTATGTTTTTTGTGAACGTTAACGCCTTCAACAACGACACGGTCTAAACGAGGATATGCTTTTTGAACAATACCAGTTTTACCTTTGTCAGCGCCAGCGATAACGATGACTTTATCACCTTTTTTGATTTTCATTTTGGCTACCTCCTATTATAAGACTTCGATAGCTAAGGAAACGATCTTCATAAATTTATCGCCCTTATCACGAAGTTCACGAGCAACAGGTCCAAAGACACGTGTGCCACGTGGAGTACCATCATCATTGATTAAGACAATTGCATTGTCATCAAATCTAATGGTTGAACCATCAGGTCTGTTATAAGCCTTTTTAGTTCTAACGATAACACCTTTAACGATGTCACCTTTTTTAACTTTTCCGTTTGGAATAGCATCTTTTACTGAGCATAAGACAATGTCTCCAACGCCAGAACTTTTACGGTGAGAACCACCGAATAAGTGGAAGACACGAACTGATTTAGCACCAGTATTATCTGCTACAACAAGATTTGTTTCTGTTTGTATCATAATTTATCTTCCTCCTATTTTTCATTTTCTGTGTTTACGACAGCAACTAAACGATAACGTTTTCTAGCTGATAAAGGACGAGTTTCCATGATAGTAACAACATCACCGATTTTTGCAACATTGTTTTCATCGTGTGCTAAATATTTCTTAGCGTATTTAACTCTCTTACCATACTTTGGATGTCTTTTGTGAGTTTCGACTAAAACAGTAATTGTTTTGTCCATTTTGTCAGATGTAACTACGCCTTGAATAACACGGCGGGTATTTCTTTCTTCCATGTTTCAGTCCTCCTATTTAATTCCCAATTCACGTTCTCTAAGAACGGTATTGATACGGGCAATATCCTTACGGATATAATTCAATTGCATAGGTTTTTCAAGTTGTCCAACAGCTTGTTTACGGCGTAAGTTGAATAACTCTTCCTTCAATTGATAAACTTTTTCATTAAGTTCAGAAGTGCTTAACTCTCTAATTTCGCTTAATTTCATGTTTATTCACCCTTTCCTTCTTTTGCTATGACACGAGTTCTAATTGGTAATTTGTAAGCTGCTAAGCGAAGTGCTTCACGAGCATTTGCTTCTCCAACTCCACCAATTTCAAACATGACACGGCCAGTTTTAACAACTGCAACCCATGACTCTGGGCTACCTTTACCAGAACCCATACGAACTTCGGCAGGTTTCTTTGTTTTTGCCATTTGTGGGAATATACGAATCCAAACTTGTCCGCCTCTTTTTGTGTATCTTGATAATACAACACGGGCAGCTTCGATTTGGCGAGCGGTAATGTAATTTCCCGAAGTAGCTTGGAGACCGAATTCACCAAATGATACTTCATTACCAGCTTTAGATTTTCCTTCATATTTTAAACTATGAGGTCTTCTATACTTAACTCTCTTTGGTTGTAACATGTGAATTATTCTCCTTTCTTAACTACGTTTTTAACAGGACGAACTTCACCACGGCAGATCCAGACTTTAACGCCTAAACGACCATAGGTAGTTGCAGCTTCTGCTAATGCATAGTCAATATCAGAACGAAGTGTATGTAGAGGGATAATACCTTCTTTATAACCTTCGCTACGAGCAATATCAGCTCCGCCTAAACGACCAGAGACAACTGTTCTACAACCTTTTGCACCAGCTTTACGAACATCTCTAATTGCCATTTTTTGAGCAGTTCTGAATGAAGCACGTTCTTCTAATTTACGTGCGATTGTTTGAGCAACAATATTTGCATCAAGATTTGGTTCTTTAACATCAACAACTTCTAAGCCGAATTTTTGTTTCTTTAAAATTTTGCTTAATTGTTTTTTGACAGCGTTAATATTGTCACCATTTTGACCGAGTGCGACGCCAACACGAGCGACGTGAACCATAATTTTAATATAGTTATTAGTTTCGGTTTTTTGTCTTTCGATATCAATGTGAGATACTAAAGCATCTTTAAGAGCTTTAGATAAGAATTCACGGATTTTAATATCTTCGTTTAAGAAGGTTGCGAAATCTTGGTTATTTGCATACCATCTTGAATGCCAATCACGATTGACACCAAAACGCATACCATTTGGATTAACTTTTTGACCCATAAAATTGCTTCCTCCTATCTTTCTTTGACCACAACGGTAATGTGGGCAGTTCTTTTTACTAAACCAGATGCTGATCCTTTAGCACGAGGTAAGTATCTCTTCATGCGTGGACCATCATTTGCATAAATTTCAGCGACGTATAATTTATCTTCATCCATTTCGTGGTTGTTGATAGCATTTGCGGCAGCTGATCTAATTAATTTGTCTACGATTGGTGTAGCAGATTTATTAGTATTAGCTAAGATTCCTAATGCAACCTTAACATCTTTTCCACGAACTAAATCGATAACTAAGCGGCACTTTCTAGGAGTGACTCTTACTGATGTAACTGTTGCTTTTGCTTCTGTTGCTTTCATATTTTAACACTCCTTACTTAGCGGCATTTGCAGCTTTATCTTCTGCAGTATGTCCGGTATGACCTTTGTAGGTACGAGTAGGTGCAAATTCACCTAATTTATGACCGACCATATCTTCTGTTACATAAACAGTAATATGTTCGTGACCATTGTAAACTGCAAAGGTATGTTCAACGAATTGTGGATAAATAACTGATCTTCTTGACCAAGTTTTAATAATTTCTTTTTTGTTTGCAGCATTAAGTGCTTCAACTTTTTTCATTAAGTGTTCATCACAGAATGCGCCTTTTTTCAAACTACGAGCCATGTTTCATTTCCTCCTTTGCCTATTAACGGTCTCTTCTTCTAACGATTAAACGGTTAGATGCTTTCTTTGTGTTTCTTGTCTTGACGCCAAGAGCTCTCTTACCCCAAGGTGTACGAGGTGCATCACGTCCGACAGGACATTTACCTTCACCACCACCATGTGGGTGATCACATGGGTTCATTACAGAACCACGAACTGTTGGACGGACACCGTACCAACGATTTTTACCAGCTTTACCTAAGTTGACTAAGTTCCAGTCTTCATTACCAACTTCACCAACTGTAGCGCGGCAAGTATTTAATACTTTACGAACTTCAGAACTTGCTAAACGGATAATAACATATTTTCCTTCTTTACCAAGAACTTGAGCACTTGTACCAGCAGCACGGCATAATTGACCGCCTTTGCCAGGATAAAGTTCAACGTTATGAACTAAGGTACCTTCAGGGATATTACCAATGTTCATGGCATTACCCACTTTAATATCAACTGCTTCGCCAGATTCTACTTTGTCTCCAACTCTGATTCCTTTTGGAGCAATGATGTAAGACTTTGTACCATCAACGTAGTTGATTAAGCAAATATTTGCGTTTCTATTTGGATCGTATTCAACAGTAGCAACTGTTGCAGGGATTCCATCTTTAACTCTCTTGAAGTCAACAAGACGGTACTTACGTTTATTTCCTCCACCAATGTGGCGAGTTGTGATGCGACCATTGTTATTACGGCCACCAGTTTTCTTAATGCTAACTAATAAACTTTTTTCAGGAGTACTTGTTGTAATTTCTTCAAATGTCGAGTTTGTCATTTGGCGACGGCTTGGAGTCGTCGGTTTGTATGTTCTAATTGACATAATATCTTTCTCCTATATTTAAATTTTTCTATATCCTTATATATAAAGGACTATTCTTTGAATAAATCTAAGGCTTCACCATCAGCAAGTGTAACAATTGCTTTTTTGTATCCAGGAATCATACCAGGATAACGTGTGCCTCTTTTAGCTGCTTTTGCATCAACGTTAATAATGTTGACTTCTTTTACTTTGACTTGGAATACTGATTCGAAAGCCATTTTGATTTCAGCACGATTAGCTGACTTTAATACTTCAACAACAATTTTGTTTTGGTTTTGAGCCATAGCCATTGATTTTTCAGTGATAACTGGACGAACAATGACATCAAATTGTTTTTGAGTTGGTTTTGCGAAGCGCTTTTCTGCGGCTTCTTGAGTTTTCTTTGCCATTATTTAAGTGCCTCCTCAACTGCTTTGATAGCTGCCTTTGTTGCAACGACAGTATCAACATTTAATAAGTCATAAACACAAACATTATCAGTTGGAACAATCATTGTACCAGGAATATTTCTTGCAGCTTTAATAACGTTTTCATTTTCTTCATCTAATACGATTAAGACTTTTTTACCAGCGTTAACTGTTTTTAAAACGTTAACCATGCTCTTTGTTTTTGCATCTGCTAAATCTAATTTATCAAATACAACAACTGCTTTTTCTTTTACTTTTAAAGATAAAGCTGAACGAAGAGCTAAGTTGTGAGCTGCTTTATTCATTGATAATGAGTAGTTTTGTCTTCCATCTGGTCCAAATACGGTACCACCACCAACCCAAATTGGGGAACGGCTGGATCCTGCGCGAGCACGACCTGTACCTTTTTGTTTCCATGGTTTTTTACCGCCACCGCTAACTTCAGAACGAACTTTAGTTTTTGCAGTAGCTTGACGTTTGTTAGCTTGATAAACTTGAACAGCATCAAACATAACTGATTTATTAGGTTCAATGTTAAATACTTCACCTTTAAGTAACATATTTGAAACATTTTCACCAGTCATAGATACGACTGGAACCTTAACGTTCTTTACTTTCTCTGCCATAGTTATACCTCACTATTCTGCTGCAGCAGCAGTGTTGTTTACTAAAGTCTTAATAACTTTTGCGCCTTTTTGAGCTTTAACAGCACTTCTTACTGTAACGATTGATTTTGTAGGTCCAGGAATTGCACCTTTTACTAAGAGAGCATTCTTTGATGCATCAACTGCAACAACAACTAAGTTTAAGATAGTTGCGGTTTTGTTACCGTGATGACCAGCAGATTTCTTACCAGGATGAATACGGTTGTTTGTTCTACCGATTGTTGCATAAGATCCTGAGCCTCTGTGATAGCCAGATCCATGTCCTTTAGGTCCGATTGTGTAGCCATAACGTTTAATAGCACCAGAGAAACCTTTACCTTTGCTTGTGCCAGTAACATCGATTACGTCACCAGCTTGGAAAATATCAACAGTGATTGAATCACCAACGTTGTATTTAGCCATTTCATCACCCTTAAGTTCTCTTAATTCATACTTAGGTGTGGTGTTTGCTTTAGCGAAGATACCCTTTTCAGCTTTGTTAGCACGATTTTCTTTCTTTTCTTCGTAGCCAACTTGGATAGCTTCATAACCATCTTTTTCAATGGTTTTCTTTTGAGTTACGACATTTGGTAAAACTTCGATAACTGTAACTGGATACATTGTTCCATCAGTAGCGAAGACTTGAGTCATACCCATTTTACGTCCTACTATTTGTTTCACGATGTTTTACCTCCTTATAACTTGATATCGATATTGACACCACTTGGTAAGGATAATCTGCGTAATGCATCTACTGTTTCCTTAGTTGGGTTAACAATATCAATTAGTCTCTTGTGAGTTCTAATTTCAAATTGTTCACGAGCATCTTTATATTTGTGAACAGCTCTTAAGATTGTATAAACTTGTTTTTCCGTTGGTAGTGGAATAGGACCTACAACCTTGGCCCCAGATTTAGTTGCCGCATCAATGATCTTTTCGACTGAAACATCTACTAATTTGTGATCATAAGCTTGTAAGCGGACTCTAATCTTTTTACTTTTAGCCATGAATAATTCCTCCTTTGTCTAAATCAGGCTTAGACGTTGCTCTGTGTAAATTCCCTGAACGCCTCATTCATGACAACAGCCTTCGGCGTATCAGCAACCTTGCACTTCATCGCAAGCATCAAACATTGAAAGTTTATCAAAAACGCATTATATAGTCAAGCATTTTTTCACTATTTAATGAATAAATATTATATTTATAATATAAGGCCGATTTTTAGAACAACTTTTTTGATTTTTTTAAGAAAATCTCTATATTCTTTAACAAAAACCAAGAGGCAAAAAAAGCAAGTTTTTCAACTCGCTTAATTGTTATTTTTTCTCTTCTTTTTGATGATTTTTTACTAAAAATTGTTTGTGATAAGTATACTTACATCCGCAATAAAGTTGTTGATAAAGATTATACTTGATGCGCATTTCACGCGCTTCATCGATACCTTTATTTTTCTTGAAATCAGAATAAAAATATTTTGTATAGTCATATTTTTTCTCTAACTCTTTACCAATAGCATTTAAAATTTGACTATTCTTTTGCCTAGATATAGTCATAACTGTTGTAAAGTAATCAAACTTATGTTCGTTAGCGTACTTAAAAGCTTCATCCATTCTTTTAGTGTAACAAATCTTGCAGCGTTCTAATCCTTCTGGCTGATCTTTATAAGGTTCTAAGTCTTTGTTATATGTATCATTATCATAAGGCGTTTCAATCACTTCTACGCGTACGTTATAATCTTTATAGAAATATTCCAAAAACTTTTTGAGTTCGTCTTTTCTTCTTTGATATTCACTTTCAGGATAAATATTTGAGTTATTATAAAAAACAGTAACATCAAAATATTGACTTAAAAATTTAATTGGAAAAGTAAGACAAGGTCCACAGCAAGCATGTAAAAGCAATGTTGGGCGCTTGCCGTTTAGCGCTTCTATTTCGTTAAGCGATTCTAAATAATAGTTAATTTTCTTTTCCATAAATAAACATTGCATCTCCAAAAGAGAAGAAACGATATTTTTCTTTAACAGCTTCTTTATAACATTCTAAAATAAATTCACGTCCCGCGAGAGCGGATACAAGCATAATTAAAGTCGATTTAGGCAAATGAAAATTAGTGATTAATCCATCAATCGCTAAATACTTATATCCTGGATAAATAAATATTGATGTGTTTCCAGAGCATGCTTTAAAAGTTCCATATTCTTGCATAACAGACTCTAAAACACGTGTTGAAGTTGTACCAATCGAAATAATTCGATGATGTTCTTTTTTAGCATTATTTAAAATATCCGCAGTTTCTTGGCTCATAACATAATATTCAGAATGCATATGGTGTTCTAAAACATCATTTACTTTTACCGGTCTAAATGTTCCTAAACCAATATGCAAAGTAACATCAACAACAATAACCCCTTTTTGTTTTAATTTTTCAAATAGTTCTTCCGTAAAATGGAATCCCGCGGTTGGAGCGGCTGCACTTCCTTCTACTTTGGCATAGACAGTTTGATAACGCGAATTATCATCGCATTGTTTACGGATATATGGTGGTAAAGGCATTTTGCCTAATTTATCAAGCACTTCATAAAAAACACCTTCATAAATCATGTGCATAATACGAATGCCTTCTTCTTTAATTTCTAAACATTCTGCTTTTAATTCGCCATTTCCAAAAGAAACAATAGTTCCCACTTTAACTGTTTTAGCATTGCCCACTAAACATTCCCAGTTGTCATTTTCTAATTGTTTTAGTAATAATAATTCAACATGAGCATGAGTTTTTTCTTTTTCGCCTAACAATCGAGCAGGTATTACCTTAGTGTTGTTTCTAACTAAAACATCACCTGCATGTAAATAATCAACAATATCATAAAAATGCTTATGTTCATAAGTTTTTGTATCTTTATTAATAACCATTAAACGAGATTCATCACGCTTTTTCGCTGGCGATTGCGCAATTAACTCTTCTGGCAAATCAAAATCAAATAAACTAATATCCATTAAAATCCCCTCTTATCTCCATATTTTTTTATAAATTCGTCTTTAAAATCACCAAATCTATCTTCTTGAATTGCCTTACGTGCTTCTTCCATCATGTGAATTAAGAATCTAATATTATGGATAGAAAGAAGTCTTTTTCCAAATGTTTCGTCACATTTATATAAATGTCTTAAATAAGCTTTGGTATAGTTTTTGCAGCAATAACAATCACATTCATCATCAAGCGGTGTAAAATCTTCTGCGTATTTTAAATCACGAATATTAACTCGACCCTTAGAAGTCATTAAAGCACCGTGACGCGCAATTCGAGTAGGCAAAACACAGTCGAACATATCTACGCCCATAGCAATTCCTTCTAAAATGTAATCAATAGAACCGACACCCATTAAATATCTTGGTTTATCTTTTGGTAAATAAGGAACAGAATATTCTACCATCTTAAACATAACATCTTTTGGTTCACCAATTGAAGTACCACCAATAGAATAACCATCAAAATCCATTTTAGTTAGTTCTTCGGCGCACATTTTACGTAAATCTGCAAATTCTCCGCCTTGAACAATACCAAATAAAGCTTGATCTTTTCTTGTATGTGCATCTTTACCTCTTTTTGCCCATCTTAAAGTACGTTCAACAGAATTTTTCATATATTCATAGCTAACAGGATATGGTGGACATTCATCAAAAGACATCGCAATATCTGCACCTAATTTTTGCTCAATATCAATAGCAATTTCTGGAGAAAAGAATAATTTTGCGCCATTTAAATGGTTTTTAAAAGTTACCCCTTCTTCGGTTATTTTACGACGTTCCGCTAAAGAGAAAACTTGGAAACCACCAGAATCAGTAAGCATTGGTCCATCATAATTCATAAATTTATGTAAGCCACCAGCTTTTTCAACAATATCAGCACCAGGTCGTAAGGAAAGGTGATAAGTATTAGCTAAAATAACTCCCGCTCCACAAGCCTTAACTTCTTCAGGGGATAAAGCTTTTACAGTTGCTAATGTTCCAACAGGCATAAACATTGGTACTTCGACATCACCATGGGGAGTATGAAGTATTCCATATCTTGCTCCTGTTTGTTTACAAACGTGTTTTATTTCTAACCAAAAATCTTTCATAATCTCAAGTCTCCTCGTAAGCAATATATTATACCATTAATAGTCTTTAAGCAAAAGAAAAAAGCACAACTAAGGTGCTAATCTCAAAAAGTTATTGAAAACAAGGTAATCATTAAATTACTCTTGCTATGTTAAATCCTTCATCAATGCATTTATTTATTAACAAATCACTATCAAAATGCATTAAAAATACTTTACTACGATATTCAAGCGGTATTTCTTTACATATTGTATCTAATCCAATATGAAAACTAGAATCTTTGTCACTAACTTCGTGATAAATATTGTCTAATTTATTAGCAAAAAGCATTTCTTTTGCTTTTTGATTTAATAAGCAAGCATCACCAGAATAAAAGAATTTCTCAAGCGGAGAGTAAACAAAATAGCTACAGCTATCAGATATATGTTTTGCACTAACAGATTCGATAGTAACGTTTCCGTCTTTATAAATATCGTCTTCTATAATGTCAACTAATTCATATTTATAATCTGTTAATTTTAGAAACGATATCATTTTGCTTTTATTTGGGCATAAAATAGTTATACTATGAACCGGATTTATAATAGTTAAATAAACAAGTAATGCTTCAAGTGAGCCAATATGATCCCCATGCATATGCGTTATACAAATAACCACATCATTTTCTTTGCTAAAATTGATATATTTTACAATTTTGCTAGCAATTTTTTCTCCGCAATCAAATATATAGAATGTATTATCATATTTAAAATACGCTGAAGTATTATCTAAATCATAATTAAACGCTGAGCCATTACCTAAAAATTTTAAACTAGTCATTTACATAAACCACCTTAATAAAATTATAACGATAAATATTATCTGGACTTGGATCATTATATCTTTCCATCATTGATAAAATTACATCTTCCGGCACCCATTTTTCTTCTTGTCTTTTATGATTTCGAGCGAGAATTATATCAATATTTGCTTTTAACATTATTAGTTCTATATAATCAGTATTCTTTATTTTATCTAAAAAATAATTTCTTCTTTTGTCATCTAAAAATGTCGAGTCCAAAATAACTGTAATATTTTCATTACTCATTAATAATGCATTAGCAGTTTCAATCATTTTATCATAAACAACATTCATATCATCTAGGATTACACGATAATCATGAGTAATAGTAAAACGTGTCTCATCACTAGAAATAATATGACAATTTTCGTCTTTTATTGATTGAGCATAATATGATTTGCCTGTTCCAGGAAGTCCGGCTAAAAGAATTAATTTACGCATAACTACACCAATTTTTTTCTTAAGAATGACGATAATAAATCTACAGCAATAACTAAGATAATTACTCCATAAAGAACTGAAGCCAATTCACTCCAGTGTTCATTTTGCGAATAAACATTAATCGGATAACCAACACCGCCAGCACCAACTAATCCTAAAATTGATGCGGTACGAATATTTAAATCAAAACGATATAAAATAACATTAGCAAAATTAGGGGCAATTTGTGGCACTACACCATATTGAATTCGTGTAAAAGGAGTTGCACCTACTGCATTAAGTGCTTCAAGAGGTTCATTAGAAATTAAATCTAATTGTTCTGAATACATTTTGCCAATCATACCAACAGAATGTATCGAAAGTACCGCAACACCAGTAATAGGTCCAAAACCAAATACTTGAATAAATATATATCCTAATAACAATTCTGGGAAAGTTCTAATCAAAATTAGAAAAGTCTCCGAAATAATTGCATATTTTCCAACTATTTTACGACTTGCTAAAAAGCCAAACGGAATAGAAAGCAAAGAAGATATCGTTGTTCCCACAAACGCTATTGCAAATGTTTGAATTACTTGATAAACAACAGATGTTGAAAAATCAAATAATTCTCCAAATCCAAACATATATTCAAAATTAGGATGTAAAAAACCTTCAAGCATTTTTCCTAATTTGCCCCAGTTTGGGTTTCTAAAATGGTTAAATAAATCTACATCTAGGCTAAAATATAAAACAATCCCGACAAGTAATACGATAAATACTAAATTATAAATCCATTTTTTCGGTCTTGCTTTGTATGCCTCATCAATTGTTGTAAAATGGCGTTGGACTTTATAAAACATTTTCTTGTACCAAGGTAACTTAGCATATGCTTTTTCTTCTATAGTTTTCATATTAACTAATTTTCCTCCTTAAGTAACTAGAAATAAGTTGTAAAACAAATACAACAATAAATAATGGAATTAAAATAGCGCCAATCTTATCATATTGTGTTGATTCCATTGCATCGGATAATAATTGGCCAATACCACCAGCACCAACGAATCCTAATACAACTGAAGCACGAATATTGATTTCAAATGTATAGATGAAATTTGAAATGAACATTGGATTTGCTTGTGGGTGAATAGCTAATGCATAAGCTTGTAATCTATTCGCGCCATTAGAGATTGCTACTTCAAACGGGTTCATATCCACAGTTTCTACATATTCATACATTAATTTAAAAATAATACCAAATGTAAAAAAAGTCATAGCGAATACACCAGCAGTTTCACTATATCCGTAAAATATTGCGCCGATAATTGCTAATACAAATGTAGGTATTGTTCTAATAATGTTTACAATAATACGAACAAATTGATTTACAAATTTATTTTTTGTAACATTTGAGGAAGCAAGTATATAAAATGGAACAGCCAGTAAGGTACCAAATACGGTGGCAATAAAAATCATTTCAACAGTTTGCCATATTTTTAAACATGCCACATTCCATAAATAATCCCACCATGCGTCTCTTGTTTTTAGAGACCATTCAGATGGAACAAATAGTTGAGAAATAATATCTCCTAACTTATCAAATCTTATATTATTATCCATTGGTAAAAATATAAAACATAATCCGAAAATCAATGCATACAAAATAATCCACACTAAAACTAATGATCTTTTCTTTTCTATTACTTTAGTAGGGTTTCCAAATTCATCCGTGCTGACCACCATTGTTTTATGAGTTAAGCGATATAAAAAACCATTATTTTGTGGTTCCATTATCATCCACTCCTAATTTCTCATTATGGTTTAAAGAACGGCCATAAATTTTGATTAATGCTTCTTCTGTTACCTCTTCTGGTTTTCCGTCAAATACAATTTCACCTGCACGAATACCAATAATTCTTGTTGCATATTTAAGCGCTAAATCTACATGGTGCATATTAGCAACAATAGTAATTTTTTCTTCTTGATTAATTCTTTTAAAGTCATCCATAACTGATAAAGTGGTAATTGGGTCAAGAGACGCAACTGGCTCATCAGCTAATATCAATGATGGTTGTTGAGTTAAGGCCCTTGCAAGCGCCACTCTTTGCATTTGTCCGCCACTTAATTGGTCTGCACGAACAAATGCTTTATCTAGAATGCCTAGTTTATCAAGTGATTGCAAAGCAAGCATTTTTTCTTCCTTTGAATATAGGCCAAAAATACACTCAAAGGTAGAGTGATAACCCACTCTACCTGAGAGAACATTTTTATAGACACTAGAACGTTTCACTAAATTGAATGATTGGAATATCATACCGATATTTTTACGGATTGAACGAAGTTCTTTACCTTTAGCAATAGAAATATCTTTTCCATTAACCACTAGTTTTCCGCTAGTAATCGGATGCATTTTGTTAATAGTTCTAATTATTGTTGATTTTCCAGCGCCTGATAGGCCAATAATACAAACGAAATCTCCATCATTGATAGTCAAATTTACATTTTTCAAAGCTGTAAATCCATTTGGATACATCTTTGTAACATTTTCAAAGACTATCATAATTTCATTTCCTTTTTATATTTTTATTATTAGATTAAATTGTTGTTAACACAGAATTGATAGAAAGCTCTTTCTCCATCAAAATCAGAATCTTTAGCATCGCTATATCCTGTGTGAGAATATAAGTTATAAAGATAATAAGCACCAGATCCTTCTTTGTTAATGTCACCATCTTTAACTAATTCTTTGAAAGCGTGTTTAACCGCATCTTTAGTTGCTTGGTCAAGATTAGCACGGCAAGAAATAGTGTCATTATAAATACCATCTGTAATAGCAACTACTTTATAATCTTCGAATAATTTGTCATCTTTGTAGTGTTTACTATCTGATTTAGAATAGAAGTTAGAATATCTAACATCAGTATATCCCCAGAATCCAGCAATTTCACCATTCATCATAGCTTCACAAGCAGCAGTATAACCTGATTGGAAATATTTGCCTTTAATTTGAGTTTTAGCATCTGTAATATCATCAACCATTGACATACCATGTTCATATAAGTAATGTAATGGTCTTAAATAGCCAGCACCAGAAGTTGTTCCCATTCTACCAATAGTTAAACCAGCCATATCAAGAATGTCGATTTTTCCATCTTTATTAACATCTTTATAATATTCATTTCTAACTACTAATTGTGAAGAGTACCAGTTAACATCTGTATTAGATTGTTCGCCACGATAAGTATATCCTTCGATTTCTTGGTTCATAGCTTTAATTTGGTCAGCTTCAGTTGTGTAATCTTCTTGAACTTTATAACCTTTACGAACAGAAGTCATTAATACTTCTACTTTTCCTGGATTCTTTAATGTTACTTCAGCATAACCAGAAGCTGTTAAGAAGCCAATATCAAGTTGATCGGATAATAAACCTTGTGTTGTAGCAGCATAGCTTGTACCAGTTGTAATATTGAATTTGTATCCTGGTTCAATTTTTTCAAGCATTGGTGCCATTTTTTTAGCTAAAGTAGCTAATTTACCTGGGTCATTAGATGGTACGAATTGGATGTTAATAACTTGTCTGTTATCTTTGTTACATGAAGATAATCCAGCAGCACCACATAATAACATTAATGCAGTCATAGACATTGTAAAAATAGATTTTTTCATAAATTTCCTCCTGCGACAGTTGCGCGTTTTTATCTATTCTGAATTAGGAAGATTTAATACTATTGTCTTCTCTTCCGTCTTCTAATTTATTATACACAATATTATTCACTATACAAAATGTTTTTTGTAAAAAAACGCCGATGGCAAGCCACTTTTTTATAAATTTTTGTGGTGGGTTCATTTCTATTATACTATAGAACAAACTGAAAAAAATAGAATTTTTTATATAAAATCGTTTTCATAATTTTTTACTAGACTTTATCAACAAATTGTTATAAACTAAAAATGGACCCACCAAAAATAGAAAAATAATTATTATAATAATGTTCAATTTTTAAAAAGTGTTTTTTGATATTTTTTTATTCATTTCACAAACTAATCATATGTACTATAATTATCACGGAATTATAAAAAAGAAAATAAAAGCAGGGCTATTACTACGATACGAGTATCTTGACTCATTTCATAACATTAAACCTGCTTTAGTTTTATATTTTAAAGATGGAAGCGTATATCCTATTAGGGAATATCGCTGGCACGAATATTACGAGTTTCTTAACGATTTATAAGTTCGTTAATTCTACGCATAACTTTTTCAATTTGTATTTCATCTAAGCCATTATTATCATTATTAATAAAGACAATGTCACAATCATCTTTTGTTGGCTCAATATATTGATAATGACATGGCTTAACTGTAGTTAAGTATTGATCGATTACCGATTCAATCGTACGACCTCTTTCTTTAACATCACGAGATAATCTTCTTAAAACACGTACATCGGCATCAGTATCTACATAAATAGATAAATCTAATAAATCACGAATACCCGGTACTTGATAAATCATAATACCTTCAACAATGATAATTTTCTTAGGCTCCACTAATTGGGTTTCTTTGATTCGGGAGTGAGTTTTAAAATCGTAAATTGGTTTTTGGATACTTTTGCCTTCTAATAAGTCTTTTAAATGTTTGCTAAATAATGGTGCATCATATGATTCTGGAACATCATAATTGCTTTTGGCTCTTTCTTCTGGAGATAAGTGACTGCGGTCATTACAATAGGTGTCATAAGAGACACGAACTAAATCATCTTTGAATATTGTTTCTAGATAATCAGATAAAGTTGTTTTTCCTGAACCCGAGCCTCCGCCAATGGCAATTAGTATACTTTTTCTTTCCATAATGATTCCAACTTTCCGATAAAATTATTTACCGTAAGTTAGTTTATATTTTTGCTCGCATAAAGTAAACTATTTTATGATTTTTTTAAAATTAATAACAAAATTAGCAAATTGAATTTTTAATATTTAATTTGTTCTATATCATTTCAAACAATTAAAACATCCAGAAAAATAATTTAAAATTTTTAATTTATATAATTAACAAAATGCAAATCACTTTAAAAATTTTTTAACATCTAATATAATATGAACGGAGATGAGACTAATGATTATTAAAGATGTAACTGATGGCAAAGAAAGAGCGTTTTATCACTCTGTTGATACAATATTTGATAACTGTAAAATTAAAGGCGAAGAAGATGGTGAATCAGCTTTTAAAGAATGCCGTAATATTAAAATTCAAAATTCAGAACTATGTTTAAGATATCCGATTTGGCATAATCATAACTTTGAATTGGTTAACAATTTATTTCATATCGATTGTCGTGCAAGTTTATGGTATTGCGTAAATGGTAGTATAAAAGATTGTGTACTTGATGGAGTCAAAGCTGTACGTGAATGTAAAGATATAACTATTACTAATTCTAAAATTAATTCCACAGAATTTGGTTGGAAAAGTGAGAACTTAACTCTTACTAATTGTAGTTTAATTGGCGAATATGCTTTCCTTGATAGTAAAAATGTAACTATTAAAAATATCGATTTTGCTGGTAAGTATTCTTATCAATATGTAGAAAATATGACAATAGAAGATTCAAAATTAGATACTAAAGATGCTTTCTGGCATACAAAAAATGTCACTGTTAAAAACAGCTACATTAAAGGAGAATATTTAGGTTGGTATTCTGAAAATCTCACTTTAATTAATTGCACTATAGAAGGAACACAACCTCTATGTTATTGCAAAAATCTTACTCTTAAAAATTGTAAAATGATTAAATGTGATTTAAGTTTTGAATATAGCGAAGTTAATGCCACAATCGTGGGACATGTTGATAGTATTAAAAATCCAATAAGCGGATTTATAAGTGCAGATAGCGTTGATGAAATCATTAAAGAAGATAGCATTTATAATGATACATGCAAAATAAAAATTGGCTAAAAAGCCAATTTTTTTAATTATTTTGAGTATTTAAATCAGAATTAGATTCTACTTCTTTTAGTTGAAGTTTTTCTTCTTTTTTCTTATCGAGATTATATATTAACTTTAAGAATATAGGTGATAATAAACTTGTAATAATAATTAATATTACAATAAATGGCATAATGTTATTATCAATAATTCCCGCTCCCTTAGAAGCGGTTACAAGACATACTTCCGCTCGAGCCATCATACCAACACCAATTTTTACGGAATCAGAGAATGAGTATTTGCAGCATTTAGCGGCAATTCCACATCCAATAAGTTTTCCGACAATACCGGCAATAATAAATAAGCAGCCAAATAATATGAATGAGCCACTTATTGCTTCAAATTTAGTAGATATACCAATATTAGCAAAGAATACTGGAACAAATAACATATAACTTAATATATCAGTTTTTCTTTCAATATACCTACTTTCATTATTTGTCGATAAAATTAATCCAACAATATAAGCACCCGTAATATCAGCAATACCGAAATATTTTTCACTTAAATAAGCAATAATGAAACAAAACGCTAAGCTAAATATTGGTACTAAACGGTGATGTTCAAATCTTTTATCAAGCCATTTAAATGCTTTACTAGCCACAAATGATAAAATAGCAATTACTGCGAAATATCCGACTGTTTTTAACACAACTATCCAAGGATTAACTGCTTCTCCTCCATTGCCTTTTAAAGCAAGAACAAATGATAATACAATAATTCCTAAGACATCATCGATAATTGCGGCCGCAACAATCGTAGATCCTACTCTACTATTAAGTTTACCCATTTCACGCAATGTTTGAACAGTAATACCAACAGATGTTGCTGTTAAAATAGTTCCGTAAAATAAATTTGTTAATAAAGTGTCATGAGTAAGATTTGCAAATCCCCCGTTACATAAAGTAGCAACTAGAAATCCTAAGCCCATTGGAACAATAACACCAGCAACTGTAATAACAACTGCTGGTCCACCAACTGACTTAATTTGTTTTAAGTCTGTCTCTAGACCCGCAGAGAAAAGAATTAAGATTGCACCAATTTTAGATAAGAAACCTAATCCTTCTTGGGTTGTTTCATTTAATATATCTTGGTTAGGTATGTAAGAAATTAACCCAATTAATAAACCTGCAACAATCATACCAATAACGGAAGGAAGATTTAATTTTTTACATATTTTCATAAAGATTTTTGAAAATATAAGAATCAACGCTAATGGTAACAATATAATATAATAATCACTAGCAATACCATCTAAAAACATATTTAACATCTCCTCTTAAATTCACAACTTTGTATTATACCACTATGCATATTTAATGGAAGAAAAATCGTAATAAAAATTGATTTAGGAAAAACGCTTTCTTTTAATTTATAAGTTAACAACGATTAAATCTTATATGAGTAAAATAATTTATTAAACAAATTATTTATTTTTTTAAGTAAATTAACTATAATTATCAATGCATGGGGCCATAGCTCAGTTGGGAGAGCGCTTCGTTCGCAACGAAGAGGTCGCGAGTTCGATCCTCGTTGGCTCCACCAGTTTAATTGAAATATCCACTAGAGTTTTGCTTAAATTAAGCGATGCAGTGGATTTTTTCATTTTAGACGGCAAAAAGAGAACCAGAATTTATCCAGTTCTCCAAAAATTAAATCTTTTAAATTTTATTTTTATAAAGTAGGTGCAAATGGTAGGTCGTCTACACCACATTCTGTGATTGTAAATGATTTATTATTTGACCATTGCCATTGTCCATTTGTCTCTTTAATACATGATTGTAAGTTTACTTTAACACCATCTGCTAAATCTCCAGATAATGTATATGTGCATTTCATTTCTTGAGTTTGTGGCCCTTGATATGTAAATGTCCACATAACATCAACTGTTTCATTTGCTAAATCAAAGATAAAGTATGTATTTCCATCTTGAGAATATGGATTAGCTTTTGTTGTACTTGTGAAATATCTCTTTTCTGGTATTTCTAAGTTTCCGTCTTTTTCAACCATTGAGATTTTAGATGGTAATGAATTAAATAAGTCATCATCACCACTAATTTTTTCACCAATTACAATTGCTTTAAGTTTAGATGATCCTGTTAGTTCGATTTTAACATCAACTGTCTTATCGCCTGAGACTACTTTCATTGTATCTACAGATTTAACAATGTATTTAGTATCTACTTCACCAATCTTACCAGTTATCGTATTTGATGCTTCTGAATCATCCAGTGTAATATCATAAGATTGGATGGTCTTATTAGGCATAATTATATTAACTTTTTTATTTACTAAATCTAATTCACTCTTTAATAAACTTGTGTCTAATATTTCTTCTTTTGTTTCGGTAATACGTTTTACCAATATTCCAGAAGTATCTAATCCATCAACAAAACGATATGTTTTCTTAACCGCTTCATTTGATGCATCAAGTACATAAGTACCTTCATCAACGCCAATTGTAACTTTGGTATCCCAAGTAAATGTATCCCAGTTTGCTCTAACAATTTGCTTTCCTGGATATTTTTTAGTATTTGGAATTGACCATTTAATTGTTTTATCTGGATCAAATACAGCACCAACACGTAAATCATTTCTTACTTGCATTGCTGTCCACTTGGTTGTATCAATTTCATCACCATACTCATAAGTTAACTCATCTGTTCCAGTATCAATATACATACCAATTGCAGGTGTATATAAGAATCCATTAACTTTTAACGAACGAGTTCCCCATGAGAAATCAAGTTTAATATCCGCTGTCCAATCGTAGAATTTAGAATTTGATTTTACACACATCATATTTGCATTTGTCCCACGATTATCAATCATAACTAAACAATCAGAGCCATCTTCTTCAACATTATACCAATATCCAAAGATATTTTTATTATCTTGAACACCATTATATAATCCATCATCCCAAAGTGATAGATATCCATAAGTTTTAGAATAGTTTCCTTGATATCCTTCAGCGTAGAATCCTTCAAATTGATAAACAATGAATCGATCGTTATCGCTACGTTCACTTCTATTAGTGCCTACAGCTTTTTCAATTTCGCCTGTAGTTTTCTTTGACCAAGGATTATTAGCCTTGCTAAATTTAATAGAAGCAGGATCATAAGGATAATCAGTAACCGCATCGCCGAATTCTTTCTCTACATCAATTTTGAATCCTAGTGTATTGTCGTTATACGAATTATTTTTAGCTTTGCAAGATGCGATTGTTGCTCCACTTGCGGAAGCAGCAACAATTATAGCTAATGCGCCGATACTATAGCGAATAATATTTGGTTTATTAAATTTAATAGGATCTTCTTTTTCAGTTACATCCTTAAATGATGCTACAATTGCTATAGTTATTATTGCTATTTGCATTACTGTGTACACACAGTTAAGTGGGAAATTACCACCTTGGAATTCAACATGGTTAATTTGGTCAGCAATAAGATTTGGAAATAAATATATTTGTTTCATAAATGAGAAACACATAGCGAGTAACGCTCCTAAATGAATCCATTTATGTTCTGGCATTGCCAAGGCCACTACTTCAATAACAAAACATAATAATGCACAAATTCCAATTACTTCTGGCGTATGTGGCACAGCGTTATTAGCCATAGATGTCTTATAAGTGGCTAAGAATAATATACCAAATATAAGTGCAAGTATAGCATCTAACATCATGAGATAGAATCCAACTTTTTTGCCTTTAAATATTTTCTTAAGCATTTCCATTTTATTCACCCCTATTTCACCAATTCTTTTGGCTTTTTAACAAATTCATAGATAATGAATAATGATATAGCCGCTAAAGTGAATGCACCAAACACACCATCAATGGTATAGATAACTGGTTTCCACCATTTAAATGTTTCTTCTAAGTCTTTGCCACTATCAGCTACGTCACCCATCCACGATCTAGATAAAGCATACATAATATTTTTATTAGCTTTTTGACATAGTTCTAATAAATATCCATCATCAGTAGATGTAATGGCATTTTTAATTTGTTGCCCTCTATTTCCATCAAGACAGAATATTTCAGTTCCACCAACAATCATGTCACGAGTTGAAGTATATGATCCTTCTCCTTGTAACGCGTCATCAATAATTAAACCTTTATATTTCCATTCAGTTCTAAGTATTTGATTTGATAAAGTTTGATGACATGCAGCATAAGTTAAACCAATTCTATTATATGAAGTCATAATACCAAGGCCTTCACCTCTTGTTAATGCACCTTCAAATGGTTTTAAATAAATTTCACGAATAGCTTGTTCATTAGAGAATGTTGCAACACCTTGACGATTAGTTTCTTGGTTGTTTAAGAAACAGTGTTTAATATTCATAATTAAGCCTTTTTTTCTAGCTTCTTTTACTATGTTACTTGCAACATAGTAGTTCATAATACCATCTTCCGACATATATTCTGAAGCACGTGATCCATAAGGAGTTCTATTGATGTTTGCTCCTGGGGCATTAACAGCAGCAACACCGCAGTGTAAAGCTTCTTCGCCATAGAAATAACCGAATTTCTTTTGCATTTCATGATCCCATGTTGCAGTATAGATTGGTCCAGTAGCAAATCCAGTAGCCCATCTTCCATCACCATAAGCAAATGGAGATAATAAACCTTCTGGTCCTTCATTAATTGAATTGGATGGCTTTGATACTGAAGTAACCGCTAAAATACCACGGTTGTCAGACATTGAAATTACTAAATCATCTAATGTCATTTGTTTGATGAATAAATCCCATTTAGGATCATCATATTCAAGTTTAGCCATATCAGAGAATTTAAGACGATATGGATTTCCCTCTTCATCTTTTAATTGAACTCCATATTTTGTACCTGCACCAGCACTATATGATTCTGCATCCTCAGCCTTTGAATACATTCTCATATCGAGTCCTTTTTTCATTTTATCATTAAGTTTTAATCCTTCTAATTTTTTAGGGAAGGTTGCTTGCCAATCTTTTCTTGTTAAATATGTAATTTTTTGATCATCATTTGCCCAATAATTAACATCCGCATCATCAAATTGGTTAGTAACTTCAACTGAATCATCATAGTGTGAATACTTGTATGCATCCATAGCACCAGAAATAGCTACTTTTTGCACACAATTTGTGTTTGCTTGATAATTTGTACCATTATGGTCAGTTAATGTAGCAGATGGGTTTTTAACACCTATAACGTTATTAAGTGCTTCATGAGCGCCATTACCAAGCGCGAAATAATAATCACCATCTTCTAAAATATATTGTTTCTTATTTATTCGATCATATGATGCTAAGAAATAACGATCAAATTCAATATCTACTGTCTTTGATTCATTTGGTTCAAGAAGTACTTTATCATAAGCACATAATTGGATTGATGATTTTTCCACTAAATGCTCTTTATCATACTCAGTATATGGACTTTGACAATACACTTGAATTGATGATCTTCCTTCAACATCGCCAGTGTTTTTAACTGTTACATTAGCCACAAAAATATCTTCATCAGCTTTATAAGTAACGCTATTAAGTTTTTGTTCAAATGTTGTATATGATAAGCCAAAGCCAAACGGATACGCTACTTCGCGATCATAAGTCCAATTGGTTTCGCCATCATAAGTTCCAGCATCGCCGTTTGCATTTCCTTGATTTAAAACACAATCTTCATATCTTGTTTCATAATATTTATATCCGACATAAATACCTTCTGCATAAGATACGTATTTATTTGACCTATCTACGCCAGCACTGCCATCAAAATTAATATCGCCAAAGTTTTGATAAGCAGCAGAATTTGATGCATGAGCGGAGAAAGTATCAGGTGTATGTCCACTTGGATTAGCTTCTCCAGTTAAAATATGGACAACACCATCTAAAGAATAATATCCTGGAACACCAAACCATAATACAGCATCTACGCCATATTCTTCTTTATTTGCCCAATCTAAACTCATTGGCATAGCGCCATTTAATAAGACAATAGTTTTCTTAAACTTACCTGATTCTTTAATCATTTTTAATAAGTTAGCTTCATTTTCTTGTAAATCAAGAATTCCAGCTTTCGGATCACTATTTTCTGTACCAACACGCACAAATGTTACAATTGCCGCATCACCAAAAGTATCAAATGATGCTTTAATACCTGGTGTATATGCACTTACAGCAACTTCAGGAATGCTAGTTTCTGATGGTTCACTTCCACCAGTATACATATTCCAAATAGTCTTATTATAATTGAAGCCATTATTTTCAAACGCATCATTTAAATGAACGACTAATTTTTCGTTTGGAGCAGCGCCTCCAGCACCAGAGCGCAAGCACAAGTGCGCACTATTGCGTCCAAATAATGTGACGTTTCTCTCTTCTTTTGTTAAAGGCAAGCATCCGTTATCATTTTTTAATAAAACGGCACCTTGCTCTTCTTGTTCAACACAGTACTTATAAGAATCTTGAATCATTCTTTTCCAGCCTGCATCGGATAGACTTCCATCTTCTTCAGCATAGTCAGAACGTTTAGAACTAATTTGACGAACGTTCAAACCTAAAACGTCGTTAATTAGTCCTTCGTTATCCATAGCAACATTAGTTAATGAAATAAAAGCTGTTGTTAACAAAATGCCAACTGAGGATAACCCTAACCAAAGTTTGTTTTTTTTCATAAATTCCCTTTCCGCGCTTGTTTGCGCATATTTGTTATTATCAAGAAGTTAAAAAGCCCTTTTTGATAATTATTACACTATAATAATGATTTAAGATAGCGCTTACAAAAATGACAATCTTGCTATTTTAGTTATGCTTTTATAAACTATGTCTTAATTTTAAAACATATGTATTTATCGCTATAACTTATAAATATATGCAGAATGTCGATAAAAAATGCATAAAGACAATCTTGTTATTTTTTGCTATTCAGCTTTTTATTCTAAAACGAATTTAAAAAATGATAATTTTCCTTTACCTTCATATTTAAAAATTAAAGGATGAACGCCATCTGTTATTTCTAATTTTGATTCATATAAAATATCTTTGCCTTTATTAATAGCAAAAGATGCTACTTTATTTTTATTTTCATCATAAACTTGCATTGTTCCGCAATTTGTTGAAGAAACTAAAATTTTTATACTTTTTGAATTATTAAACTGAAAATACTTAAAAGTTATTGTTGTTCCATCTTTGATGTTAGAAATATATTGATCACCATTGATTTCACGATTTTTCCCGCTTTGTGTAAAATAAGGTCTTCCAAATCCTTTAAACACTTGATAAAACGTTCCACCTTTTTTGCATTCTAAGTTACAAGCAATACGTGCTTCATATTCACCTTTGCCTAATAAAGGCCCATTATTTAAGCCACAAGATGTTGTCTCAACTTGTGGAATTGTGCCATCTTCTAAAATCATAATTTTTTCTGCACAAGCTTGCCTTGAAAAACAATGGCGATTTGTTTGACGATGATAAAAAATGTAGTTATCGCCATTAATTGATAAAATAGAGCCATGTGTATTTCCTGTCATATTTTTAGCATTTTTAACATCTTTGACGTCCTCTAATCCAATGTCACCAATTGAAACAATAATTCCTCCATATTCAAAATCTTTATCGGGATAATTTGAAATAGCATAACATAATTCATGACCTAAAATAGATGAATAAATAAAATAATATTTTCCATTTATTTTACGCATTGACGATGCTTCAAAAAATTCATGACCTTTATATTTCGTATCTTTAGAATTATAAATACTTTTTACTCCGATTTCATGTGGATTTTCTTTTATAGTGCACATATCTGTTTCTAATTTCATACATAATGGGCCTACTTTTGATACTTTCTTACCGCCAGTAACAAAAATTCCTGATAAAGTTGGACAAAAACCTGAATATAGATATACATCATTTCCTTCCACAAAAATTCCTGGATCAAATTGGAAAACATCATTTTTTCCTTTTCCTAAAATCGTTCCATCTTTATATTTTACATAACTATAAAATTGGAAAGGTCCGGCTGGATTATTAGAAACCGCGACACCAATAGCACTTGTTCCAATAGCGCTATAATATAAATAATACCTTCCATCTACTCCTTGAATGCAATCTGGAGCGTATAAAGCTCTTTTTCTTTTGTTCAATGGATCTTGTTCTTTTTTATAAATTACACCTTCATATCTCCAAGAAGTTAAATCATCAATTGGAGCGGAATATGTGACATAATCGCCTAAGCAAAAGTTTTTTCCGTTAAATAAATCGTGCGATCCATAAATATAGACTCTTCCATTAAAAATTCTTGGTTCAGCATCAGGTATATACTCATATGATGGTAAATATGGATTAAAAATTTGTTTCATGGTTTTGCTCCTTAATTTCTAATGGCTTTTAAAGCTGGATAAAGTTTTTTAAACAACTCATACTTTTTTTGATAGTACTCTACTCTATTTTGACTTGGTTGGATTATTTCTTCAACTTTTATAATATTTTTTGTTGCTTCTTCGGCATTTTTATATATGCCATCCCCAACCATTGCAAGAATTGCCGCGCCATAAGAAGGCCCTTGATTGGTTTTTAAAACATGAATTGGAATATTTAAGACATCCGCTACTATTTGTTTCCAAGCTTTTGATTTAGCACCGCCTCCACAAATAGAAGAATATGTTGGAAATATTCCATTCTTTTTTGCAATTTCCAAGCAATCCTTTAATGCAAAAGCCACTCCTTCAAGTATCGCTTTTGACATTTCCCCTCTTGTAGTAGTTGCACTTAAATTAATAAAAGCGCCTCGTGCATTGACATCATTATGTGGTGATCTTTCTCCTGTTAAATAAGGTAAGAAAATAACATTAGAATCCGATAACTCCTCTTCATTTTTTTGGTAATCTGTAGTTTCTAAAATATCTTCTAACCACCATTTCCGACAAGATGCCGCCGATAAAATGCAACCCATTAAATGATATTTTCCTGAAGCATCGCAAAAACTATGCAAACTATTTTTTTCATCAACACTGAAATGATTGCTTGATAAAAATATCGTTCCACTGGTTCCTAAAGAAATGTTACAAGCACCATTGCCAATTGTTCCAGTTCCAATTGCTGCAGCAGCATTATCTCCGGCACCAGCAATGATTTTAACACTGGTTTTTAATCCTAGTATTTGAGCAATTCCATCTTTTAAATTTCCTACAACTTCATAAGATTCATACAGTCTTGGTAATATTTTTTCGTTGATATGGCATATGTCTAACATTTCTTTCGAATATTTTCGGTTTTTTACATCTAACAACAACATTCCCGATGCATCAGACATATCACTAGCAAAAACACCACTTAATTTATAAATCAAATAATCTTTTGGTAACATTATCTTATTAATTCTATCAAAATTATCTTTTTCATTAGCATACACCCATAATATTTTAGGAGCAGTAAATCCTGCAAATGCAATGTTACCAGTATAACTAGATATCTTACTTTGACCAATTGTTTTATTTAAATAATTGGTTTCTTCACTAGATCTTCCATCGTTCCATAATATTGCAGGACGAATTACTTTATCATTTTTATCAAGCAAGACCAAGCCATGCATTTGGCCACCAAATGAGATAGCTCTAACACTGTCTTTATTTTGATTTGATAATAAATCATCTATAGCAAGTAGAGTTTTATCAAACCATTCTTCAGGATTTTGCTCCACATAGTTTTCTTTGTTGTAAATAATAGGGTACGATTTGTTACTTTCTTTTAGTATGTTACCAAATTCATCCACTAAAAGTGCTTTTATTCCACTTGTTCCTAAATCTAATCCAATATATGTTTTCATTTTTATTTTCCAAACATTATTTGATTAACAATTGCTTCTAAGTATTCTTGTTTACCAGATCCAGGATCAGCACATACTTTTTTGTCTTTAGCATAATTAGCTAAATCTTCTAATGTTACTGTGTTATCACGAATTCTTACACCAATTCCCTCTTCATATGAAGAATACTTTTGCTTTATAAATTCTTCAATTCGTCCATCTTCAATGATTTTACTTGCATTAATTAGGCCTAAAGCAAATGTATCCATTCCTAAAATATATGCCTCAAACATATCTTCAATAGTATTTGATGGACGACGTGTTTTGGCATCAAAATTGAATCCACCAGTTAAGCCTTTGCTTTTTATAATTTCTAGCATTGCAAATGTGGCGCTATAAACATCGAATGGAAATTCATCAGTATCCCATCCTAATATTGGATCTCCTTGATTAGCGTCGATTGAGCCAAGCATATCATTGATTGAAGCAATTCTTAAGTCATGCTCGAAAGTGTGTCCCGCCAAAGTAGCATGGTTTGCTTCAATATTTAGTTTAAAATCTTTATCGAGACCATATTGTTTTATAAATCCAATTGCTGTCGCAGCATCAAAATCATATTGATGTTTCATTGGTTCTTTTGGTTTAGGTTCAATATAAAAATCGCCTTTAAAGCCAATTTTTCGACCATAGTCAACTGCTAAATGCATCAAGCGTGCAATATTTTCTTGTTCAAACTTGACATCAGTATTAAGTAAGGTTTCATAACCTTCTCTTCCACCCCAAAATACATATCCACGTCCGCCTAATTTAACAGTTATGTCTAATGCTTTTTTAATTTGCGCTGCTGCAAAGCAATAAACTTCTGCACTATTAGATGATCCGGCGCCATTCATAAAACGTGGATTAGAAAACATATTTGCAGTTCCCCACAAACACTTAATACCTGTTTCTTTCATTTTTATAAGAATATAATCACTTATTTCATCTAATCTTGCATTTGTAATATTAATGTCTTCATCTTCTGGCACTAGATCAACATCATGAAAGCAAAAATAATTAATGCCTAGTTTTTGCATAAATTCAAATCCGGCATCAACTTTTGCTTTAGCGTGCTCCATTGTACCTTTTTCGCTAGCGCCAAAAGCTTTGTTAATGGTATCACGACCAAACATATCAGTTCCTGCAGCTCCAAGATTATGCCACCAAGCCATAGCAAATGGTAGCCATTCTTCCATTGTTTTGCCTAAAATTATCTTTTTAGCATCATAAAACTTAAATGCTAAAGGATTTTTGGAATTAGGTCCTTCATACTTCACTTTTTTAATTGTTGGGAATTTTTCCATATATTTTGTCCTTCCTTTACATCATCATTTTATGTTGTCCCACCTTGCGTAACAATTGCAAAAGTTTTATAATAATAGACAAAAGTTAAGATTGGAGAAATTTACAATGATTGCATACGAAAATCACCGTTCATCATCTATTAATTACTTATACCGTCAATACGATACTGATTTTGAATTTGGTTTACATTTCCACGACTCATTTGAATTTGTATACGTCTTTGAAGGAGAGATAACCATAACTATTGAAAAAGAAAAATACAACATTAAAAGTGGAGAAGGGTTATTAATACTTCCTAACCAAATCCATTCCTTTAATACGCAAAAACATTCCAAAACATTCATATTAATCTTCGCTTCTTCTTATGTTGCAAAATATTATAAGCAATCTTTAACATATTGTTCTAAAAAGCCTTATTTTTCATTAAAAGGTGAAAACGAGCTAGTTGAGCGCTTACAACAAACCGATAATATATTTTTATTAAAAAGTTTACTTTACTATTTAGTTTATTTATATACCCAAAGCGAATCTATACCTCGCGATGTTAAGTACAATACACTTATGCAACATGTCTTAACTTATATAGAAGAAAATTATCAACATGAAATAACATTAAAAGGATTAGCTAAAAAATTAGGTTATGATTATCACTACTTATCTTCTATCATCAATACTGGCCTAAATTCTAATTTTTTATCTTTTTTAAATGAGTATAGAATAAATAAAGTATGTGAACTAATGATGGATGATTCCACTACTCCAATAAGTGATTTAGCTTATAATTGCGGATATACTTCGCTAAGAACATTTAATAGAAATTTTATTGAAATAAAAAAGATGACGCCAAGAGAATATAGACAAAAATTAATTCATGAATAAATATCTAATTTAATCGACTTTTAAACTCATTAACTGCTTTAAGGGAATCATAATCATTAAATATACGTTCTAATTTTCCAGCAGTTTCAAAAATATTTTCGTTATAATCTAAATACTTTTTCCGATATTCTTTTGGCGTGCAGCCATATTTTTTTATAAAAGTTTTATTCATATATTTTGGATCGGAGAATCCTGATTCATAGCATATTTCCATTAAAGTCTTCTCATTATTTGACATTAATCTTATACATTGTTCCATTCTTTTAACGCTTACAAACTCTTGAAACGTCATACCAAAAGTCGCTGTAAACAAATGAGAAAAGTGTGTTACGGAAATGTTTTCTTTTGTCGTAATATCTTCTAGACGTATTTGTGTATCAAAATTCGCATCAATGTAAGATATAATTCTTTCCAAACGATTATTTTTTTTCTTTATTTTTTGTTTTTGGCTTTCACTTATTATCTCGTGTTCAAGATTTCGATATAAAACCGCTAGAGTTTTTGCTACTTCTGAAATAACATCGAGTTGATAAAAATCTCGGCTTGAAAAGTAGTCAGTAGCAGCATCAGTTAACAATCGTAAGACAAAATTATAATCTTGGCTTGATAAAACATTTTTCAAATTATTTGATTTAAACACTGATGTTTGAATTTGTGGAAAGTATTCACGAACAAAATGATTAGAAATTTGAATTAGTAAAAATGTCGGATTTTGCACATTATCATCAAAAGGTATTTTACAAGATAATGAATGAACATCTCCAGAATTAATAAAAATAATGTCACCTTGTTTTACATTGTATGAAGTTGAATTTATTCTCACTACCCCAACACTATTAAGCACAACAAAAATTTCAAAATCATTATGCATATGATTTTCTACTGATTTGATTTCATTAACAAACATTTTGATGTGTTTAATCTTTGGGTATTTAACAATTTCAATTTCACTTTTTTTCATAATTAAAGTTAAGCAAAAAATTTAGTGAGTTGCAAATGGCCTATTTTATAACTTTAATTGGAAAATAATGGTATTTAATTCGCTTTTGTTGACTTTTTATAAAACTTGTACACAAAATGTCATCTATTAATGCATTAAATTTGACTACAAAATATTAATAATTGTCCATTTTTTGCAAAAGAATACTTTATTAAAATTTTTTATAGTGCATAATAATACTAAGGGGTTGAAAAAAATGAAAAATATTAATGTAAAAGAAAAATTGAAACTTAATAATGAAGTAAATTATCAAGAAGGCCAAGTAGTTTCTAAAACACTTGCACAAAACGCTTCTGTTAGCGTGACTCTTTTTGCTTTTGATAAGGATGAAGAAATATCAAGTCACAAATCTGGCGGCGATGCTTTAATCACTTGCTTAGAAGGTGTTGGAAGAATCACTATTGATGAAGATATTTATGAATTATTAGAAGGCGAATCAATTGTTATGCCTGCTGGCCATCCTCATGCCGTCTATGCTAAAGAAAAATTCAAAATGCTTCTTGTGGTTATTTTTTAACTTTTTTAATAAAAACTATATGTTAATTCCGTGCGGCTTAAAAAAGCCGCATTTTTTGGTACTTTTTGCCATTGAAAATGGTTTCATTGTCTAGAAATTATTACATTATAAATGTAAAATATACTTCGGCGTTATGATTATACTAAAAAAAGCGCAAAATAATCTTACGCCGTCTTAGCAAATAAGACTTGCTCAATTAA
>CALBGF010000201.1 GCA_937893635.1 uncultured Mollicutes bacterium
GGATACATCAAACATAAATGATATTTATTTATATGAATGGACCAATCGACGTTTAACTAAATATGTTGATAAATTAACCAGCCAAACATTTACATTTACTTATGATGCTCAAGGAAGACGAACCCAAAAGACAATAAGCAATACTTCACTCCATGAATATAGTGAAACCTGTTACTATTACGATGCGAGCAATCGTTTAATATTGGAAAAAATCGCAAATAAAATAAATAAATTTTATTATGATAGCACAGGTACATTAATTAGTATAGAAATAGATGGAGTAATGTTATATTATATAAGAGACATTGCTAATAACATCATTGGATTGGTTGACTCTAATAACCAACTAGTGGCTAAATACTCCTATGATGCATTTGGAAATGTTTTGACTAAAGAAGGAGCGTATGCTACAAAAAATCCATTCCTATATAAAGGATATTATTATGAACATTCAATGGGATTATATTATTTAGAGTCAAGATATTATGATCCAAAAATAAGAAGATTTATAAACCCAGATAATATCGACTATTTAGAGCCTACTAGTTTTAATGGATTAAATCTATATGCGTATTGTGGGAATAGTCTAGATAAGAATCATGTTGTTCATGATAATTTTGTTGGAAAAAACAATAAAATGCATAATACTTCTAAGAAAAATAGAAGTAACGTTTCTTATGCGACGGAAATAATTTATCAGAAAAAAGCGCAAAAGTCACTGTCATACTCTATTGGAGTATTAGTTTCTGACAAACATAATTTTCCTTCTTGGCTGTCGGTGGATGCATTTTATTTAAAAGCAAATTTAGGATGGCAATATACATTCGGCGAAGGATATTCATTAGCATCGTTGAGCGTTGGAATATTAGATATGACATTCCATACACCTAAGTGGTTTTCCTTCCTTCCTTATGATAGTTTGGCAAATCCAAATATTTATTTTGAGACTGGCGTTGGTAATGCAAATGCATCAATCGGAATAGGATTTTCTATGGATGTAAAATTTGTTTCTATTGGAACTGGAATTAGATTTGGTGATTCAATAAGTATTGGTATAAACGGATATGTTGGTTTTGGCTTAACATTTGATCTTACAAATGGTATTAGATTTGGTGCTGGATTTGGTTTAGGATTTGAAATATATATACGCATAGATTGGGATAAATTAATTAAACAAG
>CALBGF010000202.1 GCA_937893635.1 uncultured Mollicutes bacterium
CTGGTTTAGTTGGTAATAGTGATACTAAAGAAGTTAAGGCGGAAACAGAAACATATAATAAAATAACAAATGTTTCTGACATTGAAAACAATGGAAAGTATTTAATAGTTTATGAAACTACAAGTGTTGTATTTGACGGATCATTATCTACACTAGATGCTGCTAGCAATACTAAATCTGTAACAATAGTTGACAATGTGATAACTGATGATACTGGTACATTAAACAAATATGTTTTTACAATTAGTAGTACCTCTTCAACTTCATATTCTGTTAAAAGTGCAAGTGGCAATTTTATTGGCAGAACTGCTAATAGTAATGGGCTTAACCAATCAGGAACTGCAATGAATCATACAATCACATTTGATGCAAGTGGAAATGTATTAATAGCTTCATCTGCTGGACCAACTTTAAAATATAATGATGCAGCCAATCAAAATAGATTTAGATACTATAAAAGCGGCCAAAAAAGTATACAACTTTATAAAATGCAATCTACAACAACTGAAGAGGAAGATTTAGAAATAGCAGTTAATTTTAAAACAAAAGTATCAAATTTTGCATCGGTAGATTCAATTACGGATAATAGTTTAGTTGATAGTATTTATGATCTTCAATCTGAATATGATAGTTTAACAAGCAGACAAAAAGGATTTGTCAACGAAGATACTACAACAAAATTGTCAGCATTAATGGAAAAAATCAAAGAATATCCATTAACTGTGGAACAAGCTCTTGTAAAAGCAGCAGATACAAATATCAATTACTCTTATTACATCAAGGGTATAATTAGCGATTATACAGCGCCTACCGAAGAAAATTTATCAAAATACGGAAATCTTAATTTCGATATAAGCGACGATGGAACATCAACATCATCTATACAAGTATTTAGAGCTAACTATTTAGATAATCAAAAATTCACATCTATTGATCAAATAGCAGTTGGTGATTCAGTTGTTGTATATGGTAAACCAACTACTTACAATGGTCAACTAGAAATTGCAAGCGTATATGTTTATAGTCATGAAAAAGCAACAGATACTCTTGAGAAGTTTTTGGAAGACTGGAATGCAACTATCAGAAATAGCGAAAAAGGTTTATGTGATTTCTTAAGTGGTAATAACAAAGCTACATTAGAAGCTTTAATTAAAAGATATAGTGCCTTAGAAGATACTGCTGATAAAGCTGCTGCAACTGATAGTGCAGGCGTAAAAATTAGTGAATCTATTACATATGCACAAAATGTTTGGAATAATTCCCAAACTACAGAAGGCAATTATGGCAATTCAGGCGTAGTTATCACATCTAATAATAGTTTTGATAAGACTTCATTAATTGCATTATTTGCAATCTTAGGTATCGTAACAATCTCTGGTTACTATATCATTGAAAAGAAAAAATTCTCTAAATAATTTAATTTATTAGAATTTATATAGGCGTATAGAATTAAGTTTCTATATGCCTTTTTTCATAGTCTAATTAATAGATTGGTTTTATAATTTGTTATATAAAAATTAAACATTTTAGGAGGAACAAATGAAAAACGAAGTAAATGATTTTATATTAGAAATGAAAGGAGTTAAAAACTTATCAAATAAAACATGTTTGGCGTATAGTTATGATATTAATATGTTTATAGCATTTGTTGGTAATAAATATAAACATATTAAAGAACAAGATTTTTTAGATTACATATCGTATTTGAATTTAACACTAAAATTAAAAGATTGTTCTATTAAGCGTAAAATTGTTTCTATCAAACAATTTTATGCTTTTTTGTACTCAAAGAGAATAATAAAGAACAATACTATTAAATTAACAGTAGTAAAATTCAAACAAAAACATCGAATACCAAAAATACTTTATATAGATGAAGTAAAAAAATTACTTGATGTAATGTATTTAGAATCAAATACTTCAACAAGTAATTATAAAAGATTTGAATCTATTAGAAATATAGCGATTCTAGAGCTTTTAGTATGCACAGGTATAAGAATAAGTGAAGCATCTACTTTATGCATTAAAGATATCTCTATAAGCGAAAAAACAATAGTTATACATGGCAAAGGCAATAAAGAAAGATTATTATATATTTCCAGTAATAATACTTGGCAAAGTATTAATAATTGGTTAAAAATTAGAAATAAATATGAATGTAATTATGATAATTTGTTTTTAAGTAAATACCTAAAACCATTATCAATTTATAGTATTGAAAACATTTTTAAAAAATATCGTTCTTTAGCGGGTATTAATAATAAATCCACTCCGCATTATTTAAGACATAGTTTTGCTACTTATCTTCTTTCTAATGGCGCAGATATAAGATCAGTACAAGAATTATTAGGCCATTCTAATATATCAACAACACAAATATATACGGAAGTATCACCTAATAGAAAAAAGGAAGTACTAGAAAAATTTAATTATCGAAATAATTTATAAACACGAAAAAAGCACATGGGCCATTTAAAACTCATGTGCTTAGTAATTATTTTCTAAACTTAATTATTTAGAGAATTTTTTCTTTTCAATGATATAGTAACCAGAGATTGTTACGATACCTAAGATTGCAAATAATGCAATTAATGAAGTCTTATCAAAACTATTATTAGATGTGATAACTACGCCTGAAGCAACTTCACCATTTGCATTAGCTTTCTTATTATAAATAAGTTGCATATATGCCATTCTTTCTGCTAATGTTGTTGTTTCATCAACTTCACTATTAGCAGCAGCAGCATTCTTAGCAACTAATGCATCGTATTCATCAAGCATTGCTTTAAGTTCTTCAGGAGATGCATTACAGAAATTAAATGCTTTCACTTTAGAAACAAATTTATCAGCAACTGTTATTTGGCTATAAACATATGCTTTGCCTTTACCATCGGTTTCTTGAATATTATTGTATGTTAATACAGCACCATATAATACAACTTCATCGCCAACTGAAACTTGATCAGTTGATGTAAATTTGTCACCTTTGCCATCGCCATCACTATCTAAATAGTTAACTTGGAAAGCCTTGAAAGTATTATTATTTGTACCATCATCACTTATATCAAACGAAATATTTCCATAACCTGAAACATCACTTGAATTAGGAGTGTATGCAGCAATAATGCCTTTAATAAAGTATTTTTTTGCAGTTGCTGTAGATGTTGTTTTAGCAACATAAATAGTTTCTTCAACAGTTAATGCATTTTCAGCATCTTCACCAGAATTTTCGATTACTGCAATATCACAATCCGCTGTAATACCACTAAGTGTTGCTGTAATCTTTGCATTACCAATTGCTTTTGCAGTAATTGTTCCATCTTCGGCAACATCAGCGACATCAGTGTTATCTGATGACCATGAAACATTACCTGTTAAACCAGTTAATGTAGCAGTTAATTGAGAAGTTCCTCCATTTTTAATTACTAATGAGCTATCGCTTAATTCGATAGATTCAGTAGGCTTTTCTACATTAGTAATAACGCCTTGAATTTCTTTTGTCCCGCTATAGATTTTGAATACAACATTCATTGTAATAATGTCGCCTTCAACACAAGCGTTTTTAAAGTTTTGTCCAGAAGTCCAGCTACCAGTATAATAGCCATTGCCAGAATCAGTTAAAGTTAATTTTGATGAGTCTTTTGTAGCCCCGTAAACATAGATTGACTTTGATGAATCTTCTAAATCTACTAAATCAAAATTTCCGTAAGTAGTGTTGGTTAAATTTGCCACTTTTCCTTTAACTGAAACAACTGTATTGTCGTTAGCAGTTTTTTCTAACAAACTTGAAACAGTTACTTGAGAAATTACTGGTTCAACTTTAACAACAAAGTCAATAGAATCTTCATATATATTTGTATTACTATCCATAACCTTCAATGTTATAGTTGCACTTCCAAGTCCCATTGCAAGCCATTCACCAGTATTAATATCTACCATAACGGCATCTTCGTTGGATGACTTCCATTCAACGTCTTCAGCGGTAACATCATTACCATTAGAGTCCTTAAATGTATAACTAAATTGTCCTTCGTCTTCTACTTGTGCTGAAGTTTTATCAGCAACTATAGATAAAACATATTCTAATGTTTGAATTCCTTCGATTGTAATTTCTTTTCCGCCATAGCTTCCAATAACTGATGTTGCACCAGAAGTAATTTCAGACCATGTTACTTTACTTGTAACATCTTCAGAAGTATCGTCATCATAATTTGCAGTAATTGTTAAGCCATTTGGATCAAAGGCTTCTCCGACTTGGTAAGCAGTCTTTTTCAATGTACCAGATTGTGTTAATGATTTGATAGTTTTAGAAGCTGCTTCTTCAATTCCAATTTTAAACTGAATTTGAGAATTCTTGTTGTTTGTTACTTGATATCTAAAATATTGCGCATTTGCTGGTAAACTTGAAGTGATATCATAAACACTATCAACAGTTGACAATGTGTTTTCATAGTCATAACCAGATGATGAACTAGTGATAGGAGAAGTACCAAAAGATAGGCCAACTGAAACTGCTTGACTTGCACCTTTATTCGCATAAATTTTGAATGAATTGATTTTTTCACCAAGAGGTGTTTTGTTGTAAATATATGCACCAGTTTTTCCAATCAAAATTGCACTATCAGTAAATTTGTTTGTTCCTGTAGATGGTTGTGCTTTTGCACCACTAGAAAAAACATAGGTTACGCCATCAATGGTAAACTCGGTGTCTTTAGTTGTTGCAGCATCTAAAACGCTTCCATCTACAATTAATTCTTTTGTAGCCGCCTTAACTTCTTTAGTATCACTATTACCAACTAAACCAGCACCTAAAACAAGAGCTAATGAAGCAAATAATAATGAAGCTTTTTTAATTGTTTTCATAAATTATTTAAAATTTCCTTTCTTAACTTTTTTAATTCTTAATTTTTGAAAATAGATGTGAGATTTTCAATGTCTTAATTTTCTTTTGGTTTAGATGATATTTGAGATCAATCGGTATCTTAAATTATTAAGATCACTTTAGGTTTTTGGCCTATAAATCACAAAGAAAAACTCATAGAAAATTTCTACATTCAAATAATATCACATTATTTTAAGGTAAACAACGAAAAGTATTAAAGCTTTCATACTTTTTTACAATTTATCGAACCTTGCAAATAATTGTGTTAACGAGGAGTCAACTTTAATAATTTAAACACCAATTTTACTCCCTTATAATATTATGATATTATAAACATCAAAATTACTTAATGTATATAATCTAGACATTACTGAACTTTGTCTTTAGAAAATTAATAATTTACAAGAAGTTTACTCAAAAATTAAGAAAGTACTTTCATAAATAAATCAAGGACTAAAATAGATGATTTTATCAATAAAAATAACACATTGTTAACTATTAAATTTTTTTTGATTTTTTTAACAAAAAACTATTGATTATTATTGAATATTGTGCAAATATATTTATGTTGATTACAACCCCGTTTTTCTTAAACCAACCAAGCTCATAAGAAACTGTTTTACCCATTATAAGAAAAGTAATCAACAATTGGTTGGAAGCCCTCGGAGCGTTCTCCCCTCAAAAGAACGCTCATTTTTTTATTGTTTAGATTAATGTTATAGACTATAATAGAGCCACAGAGTAATTAGGAAGCGTTAAGTGCTATATCTGGGGAGTTAGATATAGACGAACACTATGTGGCGGTTTCCTAGTGCGTCCGCTGTTGGTGCGGACCTCAGTAGGAGGTCTTTTTTATGTTTAATAGATTTAAAGTCATATTACAAAAAAATAAATTTATTTTACTTTTTATAATTTTATGTTCATTTGCATTAGGTGCTGTTATTGCTCAATCATATAACCAAGTTAATGAACAATATGATATATCATTTAAAAGCAAAAAATCATTAGATGAATTAAATAACATTATAACTATCGATAATCTTAATCAAATAAAAGAAATAGACATACAAAATGGTAAAGATCGATTTGTTAATATAGATGTCAATAAATTAATAAATAATAAAGATATAAAAATAATAAAAGATCAAGATAGTTATCATTTATTAACTAAATCACGATATTATGATAACTTCTTCTTTTCTTCTAATAAAACAGTTAGCACAAGAGCGAAAATGTTTATAAAAGAACTGCTAGTAACATTTGATGATTCTGTTTCATTTAATTATGATAATATCTATGTTACTCGTAATAGTGCAAACATCTATTTAGTTGGTGGCATAACTTCTTTAGTATTAACTATCTCTTATCTTATTTATCTCACAATTAATAATAAGAAATTATATGAACAAATATTAACTACTGATAAAGAAAAAGAAATAACCATATTCTCTAAAAGCTATTGGCAAAGTGCTTTAACTGCTTTTAGCAAAACCAAAAATATTGTTATTATCGCTATGCTTTTTGCTTTAATGATGATAAGTAAATTGTTCTCTATTCCAACTGGTTTTGCTGATTTAAGGATATCTTTTACCTATGTATTCTTTGCTCTTATTTGTATGTTATATGGCCCAGTTGCAGGATTGGTTATTGGATTATTTTCTGATACTTTAGGATTTTTTATATTTCCAAATGGTGCTTCTTTCTTCTTTCCATATACCATTCAAGCTATGTTAAGCGGCTTTATTTATGGCTTATGTCTATACAAAAAAGAAGCCAAGCTAGAAAATGTATTCTTTGCTCGACTTCTAATCAATATGATAATGAATGTATTATGGGGCTCACTATGCTTTGGCTGGTTATATAATTATGACTTAGCCACCACTAGTGCTTATATGCTTATGTATTCTTTACCAAAAAATCTCATTTGGTTAATCCCACAAGTATTAGTGCTCTATATAACCTTAAAAGCTTGTAAGCCAATAATTAACAAGAATCGTAATTAATAACTATTATTACGATTTTTTATTTCCTTATCAATATGCCTTTTATCATCTTTTTCTTTTTCTGTATCTCTTTTATCATAAAGTTTTTTGCCTTTACCTAAAGCTATTTCTACTTTTGCTAAACCATTAGTTAAGTAAACTTTAGTTGGTATAATAGTAAATTGCTTTTCCTTAACTTTTTGTGATATTTTTAAAATTTCTTTTTTATGTAAAAGTAACTTTCTTGTTCTTAACGGATCATGATTAAAAATATTTCCTTTATCATAAGGAGCAATATGCATATTTAGAATAAAAGCCTCACCATTACGAATAATAACATAACTATCATTAAGAGATGCTCCATGTACACGCAATGCTTTTATTTCTGTACCCGCTAATTCGATACCACACTCTAAAAAATCACTAAGAAAATAATTAAAAGATGCTTTAGAATTTTTAGCAATAATCTTTTGCCCACTACTTTTCATTTTTAGTCATCTCCTTTTTTCTAATCTTATTTATAATTGAATATACTAACAACGACAACAACGTTCCTACTAAATATCCCGAATTATTGATTAAGATATCTCTTAAAGCAAAAACTCTTCCTTTTGGTATAAGTTGTAAAACTTCCGCTATAGTGGCGAAAAACACACCAAATGCAAACATTAATATATAGCGTAATTTTTTATTTTCAATAGTCATACAAAACATAAATCCGACAACACCATCTACTAAGAACAAACTAAAGTGTCCTAATACTTTTCTTAAGGAAGCATGCAATTTTGATTCTTCTTCTGCAGTTAATGTAGATGCTTTAAATACTTCAAATTGTTTTGTATAAGTTTTGTTTGTATCAACATGAGTAATTGTAACATCGACAATTCCTTTTTTTGTTCCTATAATTGTGCCATCTTGATAAATGCTTGCGATAGATTCATCACTAACTGACCAAACTATATTTTTATCTGTAACATCATTAGGTAATATTTTTGCTTGTAATTTAATTGAACGTCCTGACGCTAAATCTTGTAAAGCGTTATTCGTGGATATTTCTATTGATTCTGGATCAACATTATTGATTGCAATATTTTCAGAAGTAGCGCTAATATTTCCAGAATATAAATCTTTAACTATTACTTTAACAATTCCTTTTTTAATTCCTATTAATCCTTTTTCTTTTTCATAACGAGCGTTACCGCCATCATCACTTATGATACTAACCACCATATTAGTTTCTGTAATTTCTTTTGCATCTTCTCTTTTTGGAGTAATGATAAACTTAGCCGTTCTATTAACATAAATATTAGTGTCATAATCTAACACAAAACTATCTGGCCTAATTGCTTCGGATTCTAATACTTCTAAATCAAATGATGCTTCTTTAACTGAACTAGAGTAGTTACTAGTAGCTATAATCTTAGTTGTGCCCGGAGTCTTACTATAGATGACTCCATTTTTAATTTCCGCAATACTAGGATCAGAACTGGTAAATGTTAAACCTCTAACATTACAATTACTTGGTTGAAATTCAATTTTATATTCGCTAATATAACGTGTTGCTCCATTAAGCATTACTTTTTGTGATTCATCAACATCAAGTTTGATACTCGTAGGATATATTGGTTCAATAGTTTTTTTAGTTATATTGATTGACACACTTGATGTAATATCTTTATTAGCTTCTGAAGTTGCGGTTATTGTAACTTGTCCTTCTTGCTTAGCATAAACATAACCACTATTAGAGACACTTGCTATATCCTTATCACTACTTTCCCAAGAAATTACTTTATTGGTGGCATTTTCTGGAAGGACAGTAGCTTTTAAGTTTATACCTTCTCCTATATATAGATCTTTTTGACCAGTAATTTGAATACTTGTTGGTTCAATATAATCATATTTATCTTTACCAATTTTACTAATCCAATTTGATACTAAACTTGCTACATCGCCGCTTTGTTTAGCGGATTCATCGCCTGGAGTTAAAGCTTCAGCGAATATGAAAACATTAAGCAAAATATATATTACTAATAATACTATTTGTTTTGGTTTCATAAATTCACCTCCTAAGCGATAAAAAACTAGATTATATAAATCTAGTTAATACTTATTATCTTTCTAAGAAATTTAAGATATCATTATATACTTTTTCTTTATCAATCTCATTTAATATTTCATGACGCATATTTTCATAAAGAATAGTTTCGACATAATTAATACCTAGTTTTTGATAAGTCTTTTCTAGACTTAACACTCCTTTTCCATACTTACCAACTGGATCATCTTTACCAGCAATAAGAAGAATTGGTAAGTCTTTACGAATTTTAGCTAGGAATCTTGGTGTATGTAAACGATTTAATCCTTTGAAAAATTCTTTATAAAAACCACAGCTAGAACCATAACCACATTTTGGATCTGCAATATAACTATCAACATTATCAGGATTTACTGATAACCAGTCAAATTCTGTACGTGGATTTTTAATATTTTTATTATATCCACCAAAAGCCATTTTATGGAAAAATTTTGATGGCTTATTATAGTTTCTTTTATTAACAAGTATTCTTGCCAAACGATCTCCAATTTTTACACCAAATTGTTTACCACAAGAGCCACAAATGATAGCTTTTTCAACGTGATTAGAATATCTTTGGATATAATCTTGAACAATAAATGAACCCATTGAATGTCCCATAACCATAGTTGGACGACAAGTAATTCTTAAATGTGTTATTAACTCATCTAAAGCGTTGACTGTTTTTCTAAATCCGGATTTTTCCCATATTCCTAATTGCGAAGGATCATCAACATTTTCTCCTTGTCCATATTGATCAAGAACAAATACTGAATAGCCATGAGCATTTAAAAACTTAGCAAAATCATCATATCTTGCAGAAGTTTCTTCCATACCAGTAATAAGTGCTAAATTTGCTTTAGCATCTTTAATTGACCAAGCATTACCCTTTCTAATTGTTCCATCTTTTAATGTAATTTCAAATTGTTCCATAAATTTTCACCTGCTTTAAAATTTTAATAATTATATCATAATTAAATATTAAATTTAATATTTATTTTCTTTAATCAATCGACAAAAACTGCATGTTTAACAAAACATACATGTAATTATTTATTTAGTAATAAATTTAATGCGTCTTCATAAATCAAATCGTCGTTAGTGGTTTGATTAACTTTTCCATAAGTTATCACTACTTTTTTGATGTTAGAATCTAATGCTATTAAATGATTATACCAATCTAAATCACAAATAGAATTAGCATTGGTACGACCAACATTTGTTATTACTTTAATAATTTCTAAATTTTCATTAGATTTTATCATTAATCCCAAATTAACTTCATTATCATAACAAGATGATATTTCAACATCATTCAAAGTGTTAAAGATAATATTTTCAAATACACGATTATAATCAATAGCTTTTTTAGTCATCGAACAAGTAAATAATCCTAAATCACTTAAGAAATATTTAGCGGTTATAACTTCATTATTGTTAATGTTTTTAACTTTAACACTCTTAATAGCATAAGCATTTTCTAAAGATAATAAATAGTCATTAATATCTTCTAATTTTATAAGGCCATTATAAGACTTTATAAATTCATCAAGTTCTTCTTTATCAATAATAGAATCAAAATTATTAATGATAAAGGAAGCAATTTCTTTAGCAATTGTTAAAGATTTAACTTTTACAAATGGAAATATATCTTTTTCTAATATATTGTTAAGTAATTTGCGGGTGATTTCAATTTTACTTATTAAATCAGATGCATTTAATGTTTCAATAAAACCACTTTCTAAAATATAACCAGTTAATAAACTATTTGGTTCTAAATTATTAACATTTGCTACTTCATTAAATTCTTTAAGTGATAAAGGTTTTAATTCAATTACTTTGTATTTTTCAGAAAATAATTCAAGGAATTTTTTAGAGAATAAAGTTTTATTACTACTAGAAACGAAAATAGAATACTTTTTGCTAGAGAAATATTGTACTAGTACTTCTTCAAAATCTTTTACATATTGTATTTCATCAATAAAAAGATATTTTGTAGTTTCATTATCATAATCTTGTTTTTTAATTAAATTGATTAACTCAATACTGGTTTTGATATTTCTATTACTATCTAAATCAAGATTGACACTAATAATGTCTTTTGGATTAACTCCATTAGCAAGCAAATTTTCTTTTTCATCATTAAGCAAAGTGGACTTTCCACTTCCACGAATACCAGTAATAACTTTCAATACACTAACATTATCTTTTAATGATTCAAGTTCATTTAAATATTTCTTTTTAACAAAATCTTTCATCAGTTTATTTGCTACAAATAGTTTTAACTATATTTGTAGTCTCCACCTTTCTTGAATATTTTCAGAATTAATAACTTTTAATCGTCAGTAATTTGTTTTTTGACCTAAACACTTATTTTTTAAGTCTTTATAATTGTAACATATTAAAAGAATAAAATGTACTTATATATTTATAGTGTTTCGTTTAACTTCTCAAATGTAATCATTTTTTTACAATTAAAATGTTGTATAGAGAAAAAAATGAACATATAATTACTTAGAAAAAGGTGTGATAACAATGATAAAATTATTAAAATTTATTTTATTAGCAGTAATTCAAGGAATAAGCGAGGTATTACCTATTTCTTCTTCTGGACACTTACAAATTGTTCAAGAAATATTAGGCATGGATACTAGTAGTTTAACTGTGTCTATCTTCTTGCATTTAGGTTCTTTAGTGGCAATGATTGTTTTCTACCGCAAACTAGTGTTTTCGACAGTAGGCAACGCCGCAAAATATGTATTTAAATCAAGCGAGCGTAATGACACAAATAAAAATGCATTAAAGTTGCTATTTATGATTGTAATAGCGTGCATTCCCGCTGGATTAATTGGTGTGTTATTTAAAAGCAAAATTGAATCAATTTTTGCTAATACAATATTTATCGGTATTAATCTTATTATCACTGGGTGCTTATTGTTTTTACAAAAATATATTAAAGGAAAGAAAACTTTAGACACAATGAATTGGCTTGATGCTATTATAATTGGTTTATTTCAAGCTATTGGCATTTTACCAGGAATTTCTCGTAGTGGTATTACCACAATCGGAGGTAAAGTCTCAAAATTACAAGATGAAGACGCTATCAACTTTGCCTTTTTATTATTTATACCAGTAACATTAGGAACAGGATTATTGGAAGTTGTGGATATAATAAAAGGCGATTTAGTTTTATCTTCCAATGATATATTGCTTTATATAGTTGGTATCATCATTAGTGGATTAGTTACTTATATCGCCTTAAGTTTATTATTAAAAATTATTAAAAAAGGAAAATTACATTATTTTGCATATTATTGCTTTGCTGTTGGTCTTGCTGTTATTATTTGGCAACTCTGCAAATAACCGCTACTTATTAAAATTTAAGTAGCATTTTTCATATAAAAATCTTTTTAATAGGAACAAACAATAATAAGGTATAGTAAATATGCCTTTGTTATACGATAAGGTGTTTTCTGATAGTCTTATACCATAATGCACATTATAGTCACCTTTTAATACGGATTTTAAAGATATTCCTCTATCACGATATGATTTAACCTCAATTGGTATTATCTCATTACCATCAGCAATAACGAAGTCAAATTCAACACTATAATCTTTATTTTTATAGAAATAGTGGTCGATATTCATTCGTGTTAAAGCTTCATCCACAAGACTTTCTTGTAAAGCACAATTATAATCCACACTATTATTATCACCAGTTAATTTTTTAATGATTTTTATATTATATTTTAGAAGTAACATCGAATGTTCAGTATAATATAAGTGGAAATTGTCTAACTTTTCTTTTCCTTCAAATGGTAAAATTATCGCATTTAATCCATAACATCTATTAATCATTCCTGAATTTATTAATTTGGCAATAATATCATTATAATCTTTAAATCTTGCTTTCGGATATAACTTAGAGATTGTAAATTTATGATTGTCACGCATAAGTTGTGTTGATACATTTGCATATAAACATTTATACTTTGGAATTCCTAATTCATCGATATAACTCCCTAATCTTTCACATGTATAATTAAATACTTCAGCTTGTGCATCAAACACTTTATTTAAAACATCACTTTTTAATGATTCATCCACTGCCTTTGGCAAACCGCCTATACAAGTATATTTACGAAACAAGTATGAAAATCTTGATGATTTTTCTGATTTTAGTTGTTGCATTTTTGTTAAAGAAACATACAAATCTTCAATTATATCAGCATCATAACCTTCAGCCCATAAATATTCTTCAAAATCCAAAGGATATAATCGATATTCTTCAATAAATGGTTCAACTTCTTTAATTTTGTCATACATTTCTAATGTAAATCCACTATAAATAACATCAAAATCTTTATTTTCTTTAAATAATTTTGCTGCTTCTAAAGCATTAAGACATAATTCAACATTATCAAAAAATAATAATGTTTTATTAGGAATAAATTTCACTTTTTCATTTAACGATGAAATGCTCTTAAGAATGTTAGTAAGATTATATTTTTTTTCAAATATTTCAATATATTTGGGATTATTAGCAAAATCTATTTTGATAAATACTTCATATTGATCTTTTAATTTTTCAATAGATGTTGTTTTACCAACTTGACATATTCCAGTTACCACTAATGGCTTTTTCTCTTTTTTTTGTTTCCAATCTAATAGGAAACTATCAATTTTTCTTTTTAACATAAAATCACCGCTATTATTTTACATATTTTAGTCAATTTAATAAACATATTTTAAAATGACAAATTAACTATATGTTACTTTTTTTAGTATAATTTTTTGTTAATTTTATTGAAAAACACTAGCAATTTTGTATTGTTTTGATGATTTTTTCCTATTTTTTGGATTTTGTTTTTCGTTTACGCTCTTTAAATTTGTCATTTGTCAAAAGACAAATTCAGACGAAAACAGCAGAAAACATACTAATTAAAACTGATTTTATATCCTTTTAACAATTACTTCTTAGGCGATTTCTTATAAGTTCAAAGACAATATTAATTAATCTATAGATTGATTATCAAAGCAAACTTATTTTATAGTACTTCTTCAAATTTGTGATATTTTAAAATATCATCATCTGATATTTCTTTGTATGGTTCTTCTCCTTTACCATTAATAGCCCATGGTGTATTGTCTCTATGAGTAAATGATACAATGGTAATTGTATTATAATTTTTATACTTTGATAAAGTATTATGGATTGAATCAATTTTTCTTATTCCGTCACAACTATTCATAATTCTGCTATTTAACGGCATTTTATATTTTGACTCAATTTTAGTTGTAGTATAGCTTGATGTGTTTTTTATGAGATTCATGATTAGTCCTAACATCACCACTATACCATAATTGCACTTCCCACAAATAATTAATATTATCTTTTTTTATACTTTTAAATCTCCTTCTTTGATTAAATTAAACTTTCTAAATAACAAATCAATAAAAAACACTAAGACTATTGGTGCCACAATTTCTAAGCCAAATATTGAAACCCATGTTTGCCAATTATTTACACCCATTGTAGAAAGTGTTCCTATTTGTCCTACTAGTCCTGCTGTTCCCATTCCCGCTGAAGATCCAAAGCATTCAGTTTTTAGAACCATTGTAGCAATTGGTCCAAGAATAGCACTTGCGATTATCGTTGGAAGCCATATAATAGGCTTTTTAAGAATGTTTTTAAATTGGAGCATTGATGTTCCAACACCTATTGATAAAACCATCCCAATGTTGTTATCTTTTCTTGACTGAATTGCAAATCCCACCATTTGTGTGCAACATCCAACAATTGCAGCACCAGATGCAATAGCAAGTCCACTACCATGTGTGCATTCTTCACCAACAAATATCATCGCTGCAATCGCTGCGCTTGATATTGGAGCAGTTAAAGCCATTCCCATTAATACTGCAACTACCACACCCATAATAAATGGTTGTGCTTGAGTTGCATTACCAATAAGCCATTGAATACCATAAGTAATATAAATAACTGGATATCTTAAAAGCATTGCTAAAATAGTAGCCACAATTACTCCAAATAAAGGAACTAATAAAATGTCAATTGCGGTTTTCTTTCTTAATACTAATTTAATAAGGATAGCTACCAATATACAAACAAAATATATTGTTAATGGATCACCAATTTTAAAGCCATTGCTAACTGTTTGATTAGTAACAAATTTTGTTGTTAATGATAAATAAGCAGCAATTTCTCCACTTGCGGCCATTACAATAGTTTTTAATGAATCAAATTTTAAAGCAAAAGCAATACCAACACCAATACCCGCTCCAGTTAAAAGTTGTAAGCACTTAGCAACACCATCACTTGTACCATTGCCTAATATTTGATAAATAAATTGACAAAAATTATTATTACCATAACTAAATAAAGTCCCGATAGTGCCTATAATTGTTCCAATGATAAGTGTGGCAAAAAGTCCATACGCCATTCCATTTGTGGTAGATATCAAAAATTGATATGCTGATTTAATTTTTTCTTTCATAAAATCACCTCAAAAAACTAAACAAAGCATATCATTTTTTAGTGCAAAAAGCCACTATTTATTATATTTTATTTCCTATTATATAATCATCTAATCCCTTATAAATTGTTTTAGCTATTTTTTCTTGATATTTGTCATCTAATAATAATTCTCTTTCTTTATAATTAGATAAAAATCCACACTCAACAAGTATGCCCGGTGCATTAGTGTGCTTAAACAAATAAAAGGTTTCTGGATGAATTGGTTTACTTGTTTTAGCCAACTCATTTAAACTATTCATCACACTTATAGCCATATTCTTAGAAATATCATCGTTTCTTTTATAATAAACCATTGGACCATAAACATTTTTGTTAGATGGATAAGAGTTTAAGTGTAAGGAAATAAAGTAATCCGCACCTGAAGAATTAATAAACTCTACACGTTTTTTTAAATCTTCTCGTTTCCTATTTTTGGCATATTGTGATGCAAGATCATAATCACCAACTCTTGTTAAAGATGATATTGCTCCATCTTCAATGCAAATGTTCATTAATTTTGTAGCAATACTTAAATTAATTTCATCTTCTAAAACATTTTCATAGCTTGTTCCATTATCTTTTCCGCCATGACCGGGATCAATCACAATATTTACACCAAATAAAGAAACATGTTTATTATTAGTGACCTTATTATCCGTTTTAATAAATGTTATAAGTAATAAGCCTATTACTAAAAAATAAAGTATTTTCATCATTATCACCTATAAAAAGATATGAAAAAAGCGTAAAAAAAAGTCCAGCCATATAAGACTGAACTTTTGATTCCACAAATTGATTATCTCTTTGAGAATTGTGGTGCACGACGTGCAGCTTTAAGACCGTATTTCTTACGTTCCTTAGCACGTGCATTACGAGTTAACATTCCTGCAACTTTTAATGTTCCACGAACATCGCCAGTTTCAAGTAATGCTCTAGCAATACCTAATCTAATTGCACCAGCTTGTCCTGTAAAGCCACCACCATTAACATTACAGACAACATCGAATTTGTCTGCGTTACTAGTTAATTCTAATGGTTGTTTTAAGTCCATAACTAATGTTGCATAAGGCATGTACTCATTAACATCACGTCCATTAACTGTGATTGAACCTTTTCCAGGAACTAAATAGACACGTGCAACAGAGCTTTTTCTACGACCTGTACCGTAATAACGGACTTCTTTGTTCTTTTTTGCCATCTCTTTTTACCTCCTAGCGTTTGAATTCAAGCACTTCTGGTTTTTGTGCTTCGTGTTTGTGATCTGGTCCTTCGTAAACGAATAACTTTGTGTAGATTTGTCTTCCAAGACGGCCTTTAGGTAACATACCCCAGACAGCTCTTTCAACCATTTCTACTGGATATTCTTTTAACATTGTTCCAGCAGTACGAGTTCTCAATCCACCAGCGTATTGACTTACGTTGTAGTACTTTTTATTGTGGATTTTGTCGCCTGTTAACATAACTTTTTCAGCGTTAACGACGATAACATAGTCTCCGCAGTCGACATTTGGAGTATAGATAGGTTTGTTTTTACCCATTAATACTACTGCGACTTCAGAAGCTAGACGGCCTAATGGTTTGTCTGTCGCATCGATGACTAACCATTTACGATTAATTTCATTTGGTTTTGCAATTGTTGTTTGACGTTGCATAATTAATCCTCCCTTACCAAATTGTTTGTCTTACCGGGACTACAATCAGGCTTTTGTGCCACCTAAAATAATATATATATTATTTGCCAAAGTCAAGGAATTTTTTTATTAAATACTTTCTTATAGTTGTTTTATTGCAATAGAGTATTATTTTATTTTTGCAAATATCTTTTTACTCTATAATATTTATCAATGCTTATATTTAACTTTTTAGCTGCTTCACGTGAAGTTAATTCTCCTTTTTTTACTTCCGATAAAACATCTAAAAATTCTAGTTCATCAACATATATTGGTTTTCTCCCTTTATAGTATCCTAATTCCCTAGCTTTTTTAATTCCTTCTGTTTGCTTTTCTTTATTCGCTTCATACGATCTAGAATATAGTCCCATAAGTACATCATGAAAACTTTTTCGATTCGAATCATTTATTAATTGTCCGTTAAAAACAACATCATTTCCTAAACAAATGTTTTTCAAAATATCTTTTATGAGTGCAGCATTAGTTTCATTATTTGCATAGTTATCAAATGATATTACTTTTTTATCTTCATAAGGCAAGACAAATAAATTATCACCAGAATATTGTTCTTTACATCTAATAAGGTATAGAATTGGATCCATATAATCCATATTAACTTTTTCTAATAATTCAAAATAATCTTCTCTATTAGGCGACGGCACTCTTTCACTAATAAAAACCGGTGTCATATTTTTTCTAATGTACTTTTCTTTCTTTAAATCTAAATTAAGTCCAGGAATACCCTGGAAATAATCCAAGGACATTAAAGACATAACGTAATAATTTGGAGTAAAATCATACTCAAACGTTTCATCTTCATAAAGAATATATTCAATTTCACATAACTTATAGACTATATTAAAAGGTCCTTTTAAGCTTATAATTCCTTTTGATTTATATGTTTTCATTTATTTCCACCTACTAGTTTATCATATGAATATTTAAGAATTTTTTCATATCTATTTTGTAACATTAATTTATAAAATTGTTTATGAGTTTCACTTATACATTCTATTTCGTCTATAAGATTAAATATTTTTTCTAAATCTATTAGCGGATATATTTTTATTAAAGCTGCATTAATTTCTTTGAATTTTAATGATGAAATAACTTCAAAATATGAACTTTTATTTCCATTGAGTTTTATTTGAGATGTCGGAAATTTGTATACTCTATTATTGATTTCTTTTTCATCTTTCATAATCAATGTCATTTCATCTTCATTAGTTAAATTAGGAAATAGGCATGAACCATTATCAAAAACAGGAGCTAAATAGTATTTATTATCTTTTTTTAAGAATCCCCAATTAGCGCCATGACGATCAAAGTTTCCTAGCAAAGCATCAACTATATACATTTCAAAGAAGGAAGTAATAGTTTCATTCACATTTGTGAGTTTTTTATTTATATTAAGCAATTCCAAAATATCTTCATAACTATACTGATATTTTTCTTTATCTATATCAATTGTCGATTCACCAATATCGTTAAATGGAACAAATTGAAAATTATCAATTACAAAATCTTTACACGCTACAACATTATCATTTTTAAATGTTCCAAGATAAGTTAGTTGAACATTAAATCCTAACATTTGATAAACATGCGAACCAATATATTCTGAAATAGTATTATAACGAAAGCCAAATGGAGTCTTTTTTTGGAATTTAAGCATATATTTTTCTTTGTTAAATATTATTCCTAATTTTTTTTCAGATCCGCCATAATATCTACCACTTAATTTACATTTTGTAAAGTCAATCATACTCATACTATCCCCCCTAAAATTATTATAGACAAATTATTATCATTTTGCAATAGAGTATGTTTTTTACTTTTGCAATTTATTAAAAGTGTACAAAAAAACGAATGCACTGCATTCGCCTTCAGGAAAGGAAATATATAATAATAACATTTGGGCAATTTTAGAATGCTAATAGTTTTAGACTTTAACAAATAGATATTTGATGTCTAAATTACTATTACCAACAAAGCAATTTGAATTTTTTTGCTTTGTAGTACAAAGTATAAAGATATTTTTTTAACTTGTCAACTATTTTTTTAGTTTTTTTGCTCAATCAACAAAAAAGCCCACATTAAGTGGACTTAATTCTTCTACCAGTATTCGTATATTAGTCTTCAAACATATCACAGTTATGATAAACTGCTTGAACATCTTGGCAATCGTCTAAAAGATCTAACATATCTTTGAATTTTTGTAAATCTTCAGCACTAGGTTTTACTAAATCATTTGGAAGCATAGTGATTTCAGCTTTTTCAAATTCAGCAATACCATCATCAGTTAAGACTTTTTTAGCATCGTTTAATGATGTAGGTGCAACATGTACTTCTACATATCCATCTTCATCTTTAGTTACTTCTGTAACATCAACATCAGACATAATAAGTAATTCTTCAATTTCTTCAACTGATTTGTCTGATTTAAATACTAGTAAACCAGTTTCTGTAAAATTATAAGAAACACTACCAGGTGTACCTAAGTGGCCACCTTTTTTACCAACTGCAGTCTTTACTTCTACATAAGCACGATTTGAATTATCAGATAAAGTATCAATAATGATTGCTACATTACCAGCACCGAATCCTTCGAATCTTCCTTGAATATAAGATTCACCAGAACCGCCTTTTGCTTTTTCAATAGCTCTTGTAATAACATCCTTTGGTAAATTTTGTCCTTTGTATTTTTCAATTGCAGCCTTTAATGCAAGGTTATTAACTGGATCAGGAACTCCAGATTTAGCAGCCATATAAATTTCTTTAGAGGCTCTCATACATAATGCAGATTTTTTTGCAGCAGTTGCCGCCATTGACGCAGCACGAACTTCATGTGCTCTTCCCATAAACATCTCTCCTTTTAATTAGTTGATTTATATCGATAAAATTATAACACTTATAATATGATGTTTCACTAAAAAATTTTAAATAGTTATAATTTTTCATCAATTTTAGTTCTATTTTCATTAATTATTATATTTTGATCATGCTTTAAGCCTAATTCTCTAATCCAACTTAAAGCAATACTATATTCATTAGTGGTAAAATTTTTTGGTGAATGCGCATCAACACCTATAACTACTCGGCATCCATATTTTGCTACTATTTTCCAAAATGGTTTATATGGATATAAGTATCGTTTTTCTTCGCCTATTTTTACAATACCACGTCTAATGCCACCTAAATTGATTTCTAAAGGAACATTATATTTAAGCGAAGCTTTACAAATTTCATGTGCCACCATTTTAGCGGTTGCATCAAATTTTTCATACGCTGACATATATAAGTCAGGATGTACAAGAACAGAAAATAAACCTGTACTCATTGCTTTAACTACTAAATTTTTATATTCAATAAGTCGTTCTTTTTCATGAACATGACCAAAATAATCAATAATTCTTCCATTGGCAAAACTAAAATGTTGCCCAAGAAGCAAATATTCAATTTTATGTTGTTCTAATAAAGAGCGATAATATGGCTCAAATGTTTCATCATATTCTGCCTCAAATCCCACATATATTTTAATTTTTTCTTTATATTTTTCTTTCAAAAAATTAATAGAAGAAAGATATCCTTCTAACTCTTTATAGTCACCACGAACATTAGGTTGAGAAAAATTAGGTAACATTACGTGATCAGAAAATCCTAATTTTCTAACTCCTGCTGCAATAGCTTCTAAAACATATTCTTCATCTTCTCCTTCTGCGTGTCCGCAGCGGTAAGTATGTGTATGATAACAATATGGTATCATTAATTATCACTCCCATCATATTTAACATCAACAAGATATAATCCTTGTGGAGGTGCTTTATAAATTACTGGCATTCTTTCATTATCAGTTAATTTATTTATAATAAAGTTCTTATCTTCTTTTCCTAATCCTATCATAATTAAAGTACCAACAATCATGCGTACCATGTAACGCATAAATCCATTACCAACAAGAATTATGGTAAGAACATCTTCATTTTGATTAATAGTAATAGATGATATACTTCTTATAAAACCTTTTGTATCTTCTTCCTTGGTTGTAAAATTATGAAAATTATGTTCTCCAACAAATAATTCTTTTGCTTCTTCCATTTTTTGAACATCTAATTTTCTTTTAAATTCATAGCGATAATTCTCATAAAATGGGTTAGCTTCTCCCATGTTTAGCAAATATTTATATGTTTTAGAATAAGCGCTAAAGCGAGGATGAAAATCATCATTAACTTCTTGAATAGCGTTAATATGAATATCGTTAGGTAACATGCGATTAAGTGAATAACGAAGCAAAGATAAATCATTAACTTCTTTATTAGGAGTAAATGTAACAACTTGTTTTAAAGCGTGTACGCCTGCATCTGTTCTTCCTGAAGCAGTAATCGTAATTTCGCTATTAAAAATCTTAGACAAAACACACTCAATTTCTTGTTGCACTGTTCTTTCATTCACTTGCCTTTGAAATCCTTTAAAATTATGTCCGTCATAACTCATATCTAATCTAATACGCATAATTCTAACCACCTATTAAGCTCGAAATAATTACTACAAAGTCAATATGACTTATTGAAACATATAAAATGCCTGCAAAGAAAATGGCCAAAAGAATAATAGCAATTGTGTCATTAAGATGCCATTTTAATAAACGATATCTTGTTCTTTTAGCGCCTGGATTATATCCTCTAGCTTCCATAGCATTAGCTAATTCTTCACTACGTTGAAAAGCGGAAACAAGCAAAGGAATAATTAAAGATATAATTGCACGCACTTTTTCTTTTAATTTACCATTTTGAAAATCGACACCTCGACTTGCTTGTGCTTTCATAATACGATCCGTTTCATCTAATAAAGTTGGAATAAAACGTAAAGCAATGGAAATAGTCATCGCTATTTCGTGTGTTGGGCATTTGACAACACGAAGCGGAGTTAAGTACCATTCTAAAGCGTAAGTTAAATCTAATGGTGTTGTCGTTGCCGTTAACACCATTGTTAAAGAAAGCATTAATAATAATCTAATGAAAATATAAGCTGTATCAAATAATGCTTTATGATAAATCTTAAGTTTTCCAAATAATAAGAAGTAATCACCACTATTAGGGAGAAGGAGATTAATTATTAATAAAATAATTACCATAAACCATAACGATTTTAATTGTTTAAATAGCATGGATAATTTTACATGAGCTATGCACATAATAATAAAAATAATGATAGCAATAATTCCATACATAATAAAATTCATATACATCGTTCCATTGCCTGGAAAGCGCAAGAAAATACTTACCATAAAAATGATAAGCGCTAATATTTTTAGTCTTGGATCCATTTTATGAATTTTTGAATCATATGGTATGTAGCGGCCAATAGTCATATTATTCATGTTTATTACCCGCTTTCTTTATTTCGCTAATTAAAGTAGGAATATTCTTAATGTTATTAAGATTAATATTCATTCCTTTATTAATTAATTTAGTTGCTAGATCAAATACACTAGGATAATCTAAACTTAAATCTAAATAATCACTACTAGAAAACAAAGAAACTGGATCGGTTTCTTTAACAATTTGGCCATCTTTTAAAACAATAACATGACTTGCATATTCTAATACCAAATCCATATCATGAGTTACCATAATAATTTTAGTTCCTTGACTATGAATTTTCTTAAATAATTCCATCATAGCTTTAGAACCTTGCGGATCTAATCCCGCGGTTGGTTCATCTAATATTAATACACTTGGATTAATAGCAATTATACCCGCAATAGCGACACGTCTTTTTTCGCCACCACTAAGTTCAAATGGTGAACGTTCAAAATATGATTCATCTAATCCGACAGCTAAAATTGCTTTGCGCGCTCTATCAATAGCTTCTTTTTCATCAACACCAAAATTTTTTGGTCCAAAAGCCACATCTTTTAACACTGTATCTTCAAATAATTGATATTCAGGGAATTGAAACACTAGCCCAATTTCTTTTCTGATATCTTTAATATGTTTGTTCTTTTTCTTATGTGGTGTGATTTGATAATCACCGACATAAACTGTTCCTTTACTAGGTAATAATAACCCAGTTATATGTTGCACTAATGTTGATTTTCCCGATCCAGTTTGGCCCACTAAAGCCACAAAATCATAATTAGAAAAATCAACATTAATATCATTTAAGCCAATTTGTTCTAATGGGGTTTTCGGCGAATAAATATGAAATACATGTTCAAATCTTATTGACATAATTTATTCACCAACTCTTCTAAGTTGTGTGTATCTTTAACATCCACACCTTCGCTAATTAAAGCGTTTTTAACTTTCATAAAAAACGGCAAATCCAAATCAATATTTGCTAATAATTGTTCATTAGCAAAAACCTCACTTGGCTTACCTTGTAATAATACTTCTCCGCTATTTAAAACAATTACTTCATCTGAATTATATGCTTCTTCTATATCATGCGTAATAGAAATAATTGTTATATTTGGATTTTCTTTTTTTAATTCTAAAATATAATTACGAATATCTTTCTTGCCTTTTGGATCAAGCATTGCAGTTGCTTCATCAAATATAATAATATTTGGTTTCATTGCTAAAACACCTGCAATAGCCACACGTTGTTTTTGTCCTCCAGATAATCTTGTTGGTTCTTTATCTAAAAACTCATACATTCCAACTTTTTTAGCATAATCATCAATTATGTTATCCATATCTTTATGAGGAACACAATGATTTTCTAAGCCAAAGGCAATATCGTCTCTTACTGTTGCACCAATAAATTGGTTATCAGGATTTTGAAAGACAATACCAACTTTTTGACGTATTTCACGAACATTTTTTTCTGTTAATACATCACCAAAAATCTCGATTGTTCCCACTCGAGTTTCTAATAATCCTACAATGAGTTTAGCTAATGTTGATTTTCCTGATCCATTATGACCAATTAAAGAAACATATTTTCCTTCTTCTATATCAACATTAATGTTTTTCAAAACTTTCACTTTATCATCATAAGAGAATGTTAAGTTTTTAATTGATAACGCAACGTTCATTATTTTACCTTTCTATGTGATACTTCAACAACTACTACTAAGACAACAAACAACAAAGCGATAGAAACACCAACGATAATTTTAACCGCTAAAGAAGCTTTTTCTAACATTGATGCTAGAGCCACCATAATTCCACTTACAAATAAAACATATGCAATAAGGCATATTAAGAAGCGCTCTAGAAATTTTTTCGTATCCTTTTTCATTATTCACCTTTACTAATTTTTATAACTTTTCCTTCAAAATGACGATATTTTATACCAGCCATATCAAACATTTTACGGCTTGCTTGTGATTCAATAGAGTTTTCATATTTATTATCAAGATAAATTACTTCTTTTATACCAGTTTGAATTATTGCTTTAGCGCATTCATTACAAGGAAATAAAGTTACATAAATCTTTGTGCCTTTTAAATTAGCTATTTGACTATTTAAAATGGCATTAAATTCTGCATGGCAAACATATAAATATTTAGATTCTAAACCTTCACCATGTCCCCAAGGCATTTGATCATCTTTTAATCCTTGTGGCATTCCATTATATCCAATACTTACAACTTTATTATCGTCATTAGCAATACACGCTCCGACTTGCGTAGAAGGATCTTTACTACGTAATGCTGATAATATAGCAATTCCCATAAAATATTCTTCCCATGTGATGTAATTACTTCTTTTTTCCATAAATGTGCCTCCTAATAACGTGAGATATTATA
>CALBGF010000203.1 GCA_937893635.1 uncultured Mollicutes bacterium
TAAACGTCAATGATTGAACGATTATCTTAACAAATGAACGATTATAGGAACTATTGAACGTTTACCACAACGATTGAACGATTATATTATTTGTTCGATAACGCAAAGAAAATGTTTGCAATAGCGTAGAAAATATGGTATTTTAATGATGAGGTAAAAAAATATGGCAATAAGTTATAACAAACTATGGAAATTACTTATAGATAAAGGAATGAATAAAACTGATTTGAGAGAAAAGACGGGTATTAGTCAGTCAACAATAGCTAAAATGGTCAATGGCGAAAATATTACCGTTGATATTTTAGAAAGAATTTGCTGCGCCTTAAGTTGTAATATCGGTGATATTATGGAAATAAAAAAGAATTATGAGGAAAAATCAAATGGAAATAAATAGAATTTATAAATTGGATTGTGTTGTTGGAATGAAAAAAATAGAAGGCGAAACAATAGATTTAATAATTGCGGACCCTCCTTATAATTTATCTTTTGGAAATTCAATACATTGTGAGGGAAGCGCGGTTATTAATGGAATGGGAGGAGAATGGAATAAAGTTAAACAAGATTGGGACTCTTTTACGTTAGATGAATACGTTTCTTTTACTTTTGCTTGGCTTGCTGAGGCAAAAAGAATTCTTAAAAAGACAGGATCTATGTGGATTTTTGGAACGTATCATAATATTGGAATAATTAATTATGTTTGCCAATGCTTAGGCTTAGAAATAATAAACGAGGTTGTTTGGTATAAAAATAATTCATTCCCCAATCTAGCTGGAAGAAGACTTACGGCAAGCCACGAAACTATTTTATGGGTTCATAATTCTCCAAAAAAGAGACAATATTATTTTAATTATGAATATTCCAAAAATGGTGATTTTTCATATGATAATCTCAAAAGTCCTGGAAAACAGATGAGAACTGTTTGGAGCATTCCAAATAACAAAAAGTCCTGGGAACTTAAGTATGGAAAGCATCCTACTCAAAAGCCTGTAAGATTGATTGAAAGAATTATTATGTTATCTTCGAAAGAAAACGATTTGATTTTATCACCATTTTGTGGTTCTGGAACTGATTGCCTTTCTGCTAAAAAACTAGGCCGAAATTTTATTTCGTTTGAAATTAATGACGATTATATTTCTTTAGCGGAGCAAAGAATAAATGATAACGAGGTACGTGAAAATGAGTAGAGGTCAACCTGTAATAAAGTGGTCTGGAAGCAAAAGATTACTTGCTGATGAAATAATAAAATATTTTCCTGATTTTTCTGGAACATATTTTGAGCCGTTTTTAGGTGGCGGTTCAATTTTATTGTCATTAAATCCAAAAAAAGCGGTTTGTATTGATGTTAACGAATCACTAATTGACTTTTGGAATAAATTAAAAACTAATCCGCAGTTTTTGGCGGATTTTTATACTGATGAATGGACAAGACTTCAAGCTGATTATACAGAATTCACGAGAGTTAGAGAAAGGTATAACAAAAGACATAAGGGAGAAGACTTACTTTTCCTTTCTAGGACATGTGTAAATGGATTAATTAGATATAATAAAAAAGGAGAGTTTAACAATTCTCTCCATTATAGTAGGAAAGGCATAGATCCATCAACATTAAGAAAAGTTTTAATCAGTGCTTCAGAGCAAATACAAGGGTATGAATTTTTATGTGATGATTATTCAACAATTTTAGAGATGGTAAAAGAAGGAGACTTCGTTTATTTGGATCCGCCATATTTCAATACAAAAAGTATGTACTATGGGAAAATCGATTATGAACTTTTATGGAACTTTTTGCGTCAATTAAATAAAAAGAAGGTTAAATTTGCATTATCATTTGATGGATACTCTGAGCAAAGAAATTATGAAAGTTTAATTCCTAATGATTTGTTTAAGCGACATATATTAATTAAAGGCATGAAATCCACATTTAATAAAGTGATTGATAAAAACATTAATAATACTACAGAGTCACTTTATTTGAATTATTAATTTCGATATAGCTTATACTTTCAATCAAATTACTATTTTTAAAAATTGGTTTTGTATTTTCAATAAATTGAATTGTTGCGTTTTGGGAATCATAAAAAATGTCTATGTGCCATTTTTTATTAAATGGAATTAAAGAAAAAATAATATTACAATCTGACTTTTTTAAAAGATATGAATAGTCTTTTCTTACTTTAGAAATAAAAGAAGCGCTTGTTATTATTTCAAACCACGAAAATTGAATTTTGGCATTACTATGATTCCATTTATCGTTTTTACGTTCAACATTAGGTATCGAATTTAAAAGCCATTTTATATATTGTGATAGTCTACAGCCTATATTTTCTTCTAAATCTTCAGCCTTTTCTTTTGATTCCATAGTCAAGATAAATGGCTTGGCTGAATCACATAAAAATTCTACTATATGATCTGGTCTTTTATCGTCGCTTACTCTTGGAAGGGAAAGCCATCTATATTCTATTTCATTAATTTTTAAGGACAATCCACTCCAATCGCCGCCTGGAGGGTTGCACATTCCGTAAAAAGCGTTAGATTCATATGAAAACAATAAATAAAATAATGAATCAACATCATCTTCACGATAATTAATAGGTGACAAATCTAATTTTTCAAATGAATTATTTTTACATGAATAATAAGTTTTATGATTCATTTTTTCGATTCCAGATTTGTTTGTGCTTTCACCTATGATAGGGCAGTCATAAATCAAATAATCGGAAAGATTTATTATTGTTTGCCATAATCCATTGCTTTTTGATAGTCTTTCTTTGTTTGACATTAACATAGAATAATTGCTTTTAATCAAAGGCCCATATAACACTGTAATTATTGTTTCATTTTCTCCAAACAGCATTCTGAGAAGTGGTAAAATTCCTCTATCTGGTCGATTGTCATCGCCACCAGGTTTAAAGCCTTTTATCATGGTAATTATTATGTGATCTTTTGAAATTAAATAATTTTTTATTTCATTTGATATGGTATATATGTTGTTTAATGATTCGATAAATTTTTGTATATTTTCTTTTGGTATTATTCCAAATGGTAAATCAGAACTAAAAATTCCAATAGAATTTCGAGTGATTAAACTATGCAATAATTCTAGATTTCCGCTAATAGATTTTTTTGCTATTTTTTTCTCAAACTTAAACTTTTTTTGTAAATTCAATATAGATGCTGCTAAATCATAAGGATATAAATTCTCTATTTCTTTGGATGATAGCGAAGTGCTACTTTTAGACGAGGAAAGAAAATTTACAAAATTTATGTTTTTTTGCTTTACACTATTTATAATAGATGTGGTGTCTTTGTTAATTAAAATATTTAGTAAATAATCGCCTAATTCATGGTCATTGAATATTAAATTCATATTAACATTGGAGAAATTAGGATCATTGTCATCGTATTCTTCAGATTTTGTTATAATTTCGTAAACATCAATGTTATTGATTGAGGAACATGCGACGTAACTATAAGGAACGATTGCGTTAGGAAATCGTAGAGCTTTTCTAACTCTCGTTTGAGGATTAAGTTCATATTTTGGCAAATCAATTATATAAAAATATGGGATTTTTGTTTTGGCGCATGAATAAGATCTTCCTGAGCGTTGCCATGCTTGATTGCCAGCTTGCAAGGCAGAGCAAAACTCAATCACAACCATTATTTTTTCAGTATTATCAATAATTTGAGTTATTAAGGCATCTGCTGTTTCATCTAATATACTTCCTAATTTTTTAAATTCCGTCAAAATATTATTTGCCCATCTTTTTTTATTGCTTTTTTCAAATCCAGGAATTAATTCAAAAGTTAATTCAAATTCATTGTTAGTTAATTTGATAGATGAAGACATTTGATTGATTGGGAATAGATGCTCAGAAAATTCCATTTGACTGTTTGTCTTGATCATATTAATGATTCTGGTACATTCAATAATATTATCTCCATATACTCTAAAATTAAGTTTTTTCATACATTCACTTCCTCGCATAACTATTTTTGTGGTTTAAATTTAATAAATATCAAACCTATTATTTTTTTGGTTTTATGTATATCTTTGCGCACTATCTTTGGTTTAACTACAGTGTTTTATGCAAAATAAGCTAAATTATGTTATAATTTAAATAATTTAAGCACCAAGATAAAAAATCAATGAACTATTCCAGAAAGGGTGATGCAAGTGGATATTAATATCATTGAACAAAAAATACTTTCTTTGAATGGCGGGGATTTTCAAAAATTATGTGTTGCACTTTTTTCAAAAAAATATCGTGATTATATTGACCAAACCAATGGCGGAGCAGCAGGAAGCAATAAGACAACAAAAGGACAACCTGATTTTGTACTTAAAAAGAAAGATTCTCCAACATTTATTTTAGTTGAATGTACAACTCAAATTGATAATTTGGAAAAAAAGATTAGATCAGATGTTGTTGCATGCATTGATGAAAGCAAAAAAGGAATTAAGATTGAATTGATAAAAGAAATCATTTTTTGCTATTCAGGAAGAAAAATTGACAATTCTGTCTATTCTGAAATAGCTGCTGATTTAAAAAAGTTAGATATTGATTTTAACGCTTATGGGATAGAAGCCATTGCTCTTGAAATATATAACAATTATCAATGCTTGGCTGCGGATTTTCTAGGAATTCAAATTCCGTTTTCAAAATGTACGTTTGAGATTGATGAGTTTATCAGTGAATCCGAATATAATCATCTCTCCCCGTCATTGAACAAAAAATTTGATTTTAGGGAATCAGAAATTAAAGCTATTGAGGATTCATTCAAACAAAATCAATTCATTATCTTGTCTGGAAGCGCTGGCGTTGGGAAAACGATGCTTGCGCTAGAATATGCTAAAACCAGGGTGATTGCTGGAGAGAAATGGATTGTCATAAAGGCAATCGGAAACCCAAATCTTGAAGAAATTAGGGAATCAACTTGTGAATACGATTGTTTTGTTGTTGACGATTTGAGCTCCTTTGGAAAAAACGTTCCAGATGTTATCCAAATTTTAAAAGGAAAGAATGTAATTGTAACTTCTAGAAAATATCTAACAAATGATTTAGAGGATGAACTAAAAAGTTTAGGAACCCAATATAAAATATTTGATATAGGTACTCTTTCGGACGAGAATATCGAATTGCTAATTAAAGATAATCTTGGAATTAACAACAATGATTATTTAAAGAAAATTGTTGAAGTAGCAAAAGGAAACCCACGAATAGCTTTTATGGCCGCAGAAGAATCGATTAAAAACGGCTTTTCTGCTCTATTTAACGATAAAAACGTATTCGCAAATTACTATTTCGATAGGATTAAAGCAATTAATAATTGGAAAAGCAAAAGCGAGGAATTGCTTAAAGTTATCGGTGTTGTGTATCTTTTGAAAAAAATGTCAATTGATGCTCTCGAAGGTGATAACTCAATTCTCACATTTATCAATATATCAAAAAGCGAATTCAAGGAAGCAATAAAATTTCTTAATGATAACGATGTAATTTCGTTGTTCTACGATGATGTGGTCACGATTTCCGATCAGTGCCTAGCAGACTATCTTTCATACTATGTTTTTTTGGAGAAGAAATTATTTAATTTTTCTTCAGTCATAAATTTTTTCTTTGAAAAGTATCCTGACAATGTCGTTGACATGATAAATATGCTCGGAAGCATGTTTAATTCAAAAGAGGGAATGGAGTATATAGCCTCCGAAGTTCAGTCTTCGTGGGACACCTTAAAACAAAATGCGAATGTTAAAAGCCTGAAATTATTTTGTGCGAAATTTGCCCTGATGAACATCGATAATTCATTGCTATTTTTGTACGAACACGCCGAGGAAAATGAAGATGCTTTTTTAGGCGTGACAAACGGAAGCGTCAATTGGAGAATCTCTACAATATCATCCCTTTTAGATGTTAGAACAAGAATGTGTTGCCAAATCATTGAGAAAATGATCCGCTCTAAATCAATCGATTGCCAAATCATAACGGATATGCTTGTGCAACGACACGGGATAACAATGAAATCATATTATTCTAAGTATAATACTCAGATAGAGATGCTTTCGTTTTTCGTTGATAACAAGGAAAAATACTCTTTGGATTTTCTTAAGCAATACTGTTTGGAGATGCTTAAATTTGACATTACCTATACAGAAAGCAAAGGCTATAAGTTTGACTTTAACACACTTACCCTTAGGGCGGGCGACGGTAACCTTACTCAATTGCGCAATAAATGTTTTGATGTTCTTTTTGAATGCGATGGCGTGTACGATTCTCTTGATACTTACTTTTCTTGTTGGCCGCAAAAAGAAAGTGCGGGAATATTTGAACTGGATCTATTGACGATTGAAACAAAATTAAAAGAAAAAAGAGATAGGAATATGATTCGCGAGCTCATAATCTATCTCAAATCCAAGAGGATATTAGATGACCATGGGCTTCGTTGGAAATTTATGGAAGATAGCCTTGAAGAAAGCTTAAGTTTGATTTCTCCAGTTATAAAAAAGAGTGCCGATATGCCTGATGACACGTTTAAAGAACGAGAAAGCAGAAGAAACGAACTCGTTTTAGATGAGATAAAAGCTTCATCGTTTGATGTTAATTTTAAGCGATTTGAATTGTTCAATGAGATTATTAAATTCTCATCGTTGCTCGATTCAGATATCATTCGATTTGCAGAATTATGGTTCTCTACATTTCCCGAAAAAGAAATTTACAATAACATTGACACTTTTTTGAATTTCGTTAATATCGCTGATAAATTTCCTTATTACAATAAACTTATTGTAGATCGAATCATTGCAGAAGTTGGTGTTAATGATGCATATGCAAAAATCATTGGAAGTACAAGTGAGGAATTCAAAGGAAAGGTTATTACTCATTTCTTCAAAAAATCCTTCGATATTGATAGGGCGACGGCGATGGTTCTTTTTGATCTATATCTCGAGGATATTAAAATAGCATTGCCAAAAGAATTTGATATTGGAGATTTTTTGTGGAGCAAGATTCCTTTTGATAAAATACATCTATTTTTGACAAAGTATTTCAATATAACAGAGCAGTCAATGAATGGAAGTTACGAAAGCATCTTTTATATACAGGATGAAGAATGCAAAGGCGTGTTTTGCTACTTGCTTTCGGAAGATATTTCGTTGCTCAAAAAAGTGTATTGCTTGGCTTTTAAGAATGACAAGTCTTATTTTGACTATGGTGGCGATTGCCTCAAACAGATTGTTGATAAAGACAAGAGTTTTTCCGTTGTCGTCTTAGAATTACTATTTCAAAAACGAACACCATTTGAATACGTTAGAAGAATGAAATCCATTTGGAAATGCGAAGAATGTATTTCTATTGGAAACTTAATGTTCGATTTTATACGTTCAAAAATGAGTCCAATTTTCTTTTATAATGGAATTTTAATGTTTGGTTTCTATTCCGCGGAAGGAAGAAGGGAATTGATTTCCGAACAACTATCATGGCTTATTTCTTATCTTAATTCGCATAAAGATGACGATTCCATTAAATATTTAAACGCCCTTGTTAGAGAACTTGGCGACGAGACAAAGAAAGAATATGCCAAACATTTAATTAATATTGGCGTGTCAAAGGATTTATTTGAAGGTTTTCTTCAACCTGCATCCTTTGAATCATATAGTGGCAGCTACACTTTAGTAATAAATTCTAAGATATCTTTTTACCAAAGTTTATTAAAAGTAATACCTAATGACATTTCTTTCATTTATCACAAACAATTGGTTAATGAAAAAATTAAAAACTTAAAAGCTCAAATTCAGCCAACGCTGAAATATGAAAAAATAAATGATTTATAAAGAAATGTTTTCTTTTAGATAAATATGAGGAGGTTTTTAAAATGAAGTTTAAATATAATCAATCGCTTTTAATAAAAACAGAATACGTAGAAGCGCTGGCTTTGTATTATTATTGTAAGTTTAATGGTTTGGACTTTGAAAAAGAAATAAGCAAAAGAAAAAAAGAGGATTTAAATAATTTTCCGGATTTTGCAATTAATTCCACGTTTTTGGAAATTGCTCGTGCCATAGATCAAGTGGAAGGTAAGCAGCAAAAAGATATAACCGATGTATTTGGAAAGCACAATACAGCTGAAATTGTTTCAAAAAAGAATAAGGAATTGGAAAAATTCAAAGGAAAAAATTCCCACCATATAAAATTTGGAGTACAAGATGGCATTGCATATGCTATTCCTGATTTAAGAAATTATCATTCATTGGTTGATCAGATTAAAAATGCTATAAATGAAAAATATGAAAAATATAAATCAAGAATAATTGAAAACTAACTAGATTTGTTCGTGATTAGTTACAACTGTATAGATGATGAGTCCATTGATGAGATTTTCAATTGGTATAAGAATGACAAAGAACTTACTAATTTTTTTGCGAATGTATATGTGCGCTATTTATCACAAGATAATGAAAATCCAGTTTACGTTGTAAAGATGAACAAAAATGAATGCATAAATAAACCAGTTGATTGTACTTTGGAGAAAAATGAATTAGCAGAAATAATCT
>CALBGF010000204.1 GCA_937893635.1 uncultured Mollicutes bacterium
AAAATATTACAAAATTGCATTTTTTGTTTATTTTTTAAGAATATTAAAAAAATAACTAGTTGTTGATTTTAGATTTCAAATACTTGATTTAAAAGTGTTCGACATTAGAAAATAACAATTGAAAAAAAACTTTATATTATTTATAATATAAGACGAGTGAATAAGTCTATATTCACTCAAGAAAGGTAAGAAAATAATGACTAATAAATCGTTTTTTTCCGCTTTTAATAAAGAAGATAAAATAGTTTTTATTGTTTCAACTTTGTTTTCGGCAGTTACATTATTAGTTTTATTAGTTTTATCAATTTGTCATATTACTAGTTATTGGTTGGTATTAAGCAATTTTATTGGTTATGCTGTTGGCGTTATTATGCATTATTTAACAGTAATTATGATAAATAAAAGTCAAGTAGAGAATTATAAGATTGTAGTAAAAAATTTATTTGCTACTCGTCAATTGGTTTATATCGCTTCTTTAATAGGAGTATTCTTCTTTACCCGTGATATATGGCCAATTCCTTGTTGCTTGCTTGGAATCTTATCAATTAAGTTTGCAATTTATTTATTGTTACTAAGGAGAAAAGGTGTTAATGAATAAAGTTTGGAATTACATTGTCAATAAAATGCCTGGTGAATTAATGGTTTCACTAATCGTTATGTTAGTGATTGCTATTTTTGCTATAGTTTTAGGACATGCAATTAAGAAAGCAGACCCAACTAAAGCACCTAAAGGTTTAGCGTTTGTGGCTGATTTTATTGTTGATTTCTCTTATTCCACAATTAGAAAAAATCTTGGTAATGTTTATGACTTTGTTGCGCCATATTTTATATTTTTAGTTTTCTATGTTCCGTTGGCATTTATGTCTGGATTATTAGGACTAGCTTCACCAATGACATATTATACAATTCCTTTATGCTTAGCATTTGTTAGTTGGCTAGGAATTCAAATATCTGCAATTAAATATCAAAAATTGGATTATTTAAAGAGTTTTACTGATCCTTTACCACCATGGTTACCAGTATTTATTCCTATTAATATATTATCTAAGTTATCTCCGTTATTATCGTTATCTATTCGTATGTTTGGTAATGCTTTAGCGGGATCAATATTAATGCTTTTAGTATATTGGGGAACAGGATTATTAAGTAATGCGGTATTCTCATTTATAACTCCATCAGCGTTTAATGTGTTTGGCGTTATAATTGCCCCAGCCTTACATGCATATTTCGATGTATTTGGCTCATTTATTCAAACTTTAATTTTCGTCTTATTATCGATGCTTCTTATTGCTAAAGAAATACCAGCACCGGTAAATAGAGAAATTAAAATAAAACAAGAAAAATAAAACTAGTAAGGAGGAAATATTTATGTTATCTAGTTTAGTTAGTTTAGTCGTTAATTTAGCTGCAAACTTATCAGTAGGTGATGGCTTAGCTTTAATTGGAGCAGGACTTGCAGTATTTACCGGATTTGGTTCTGGTATTGGTGAAGGTAATATTGCCGCACACGCAATGGATGCAATCGGTCGTAACCCAGAAGCAACAAGTAACATTCGTTCAAACATGGTTATGGGTATCGCTTTAGCAGAAACAACTGGTATTTATGGTTTCGCTATTGCAATTTTAATTTTAGTATTCGTTTTATTCTAATAATTAATTTAAGTATTTGAGTTAAGGAGGATTAATGTTATGAGCACAATCAATAAATTGCTAATAATGTTTACTAGTGTTTCTGAACCTAGTAATGATCCTTTTGCAGACTTGAAAACAATAGGCAAAAAAATTATTCCAAGTGATATTTGGAGTTTCGTTGTACAACTCCTTGCCACTGCAATTTTAGTGTTTATTATTGCTAAATTTTTAGTTAAACCAGCCAAAAAATTTATTGAAGAACGTAAAGCGTTTATTGACAATAATATTAATGAAGCTGTTAATAAAAATAAAGAAGCAGATGAACATCTTAATATTGCGGAAACAAGACTTAAGAATTCTCGTAAAGAAAGTAAAGATATTATTGATGCTGCAAAAGTAACTGCCATGAATGAAAAGAAAAGAATCATGGATGAAACAAAACAAGAAGTGGCTAATATGAAGGATAAAGCTTATAAAGACATTGAAAGTGAACGCTTAAAGATGAAAGAAGATATTTCATCTGAAGTTATCGATGTTGCTTTATTAGCGGCTTCTAAAGTTGTTAATCGCAACATCAATGACGAAGATAATCACAAGATTGTTTCTGATTTCGTAAATGGAAAAGGAGACAATGAATAATGGACACCGTTAGCAGTCGTTATGCGGTGGCGTTATTATCAATCGCTCGCGAAGAAGGAAAAGTACAAGAATATATTGATGAAGTTGAACAAATTCTTGATGTGTTAGAACAAAATGAAGGCTTTTTACGCATTTTAAAAGATTATGGTTTAACCAATGAAGAAAAAAAAGAAACTATTGATGTCTGTTTTAAAGGAAAAATAAGAGAGTATATTCTCAATACTTTTTATGTTGTCGTCGATAATAATCGCGGCGCAATTATGGAAGATGTATTAAGCGAGTTTATAAAATTAGGCTATAAAGAATTAAATATAAAAAAAGGCTATGTATATACTACAATTAATTTAACTCCAGAAGAAATAAAACAAATGGAAGTTAAAACATCAAAAATGCTTAATGCAACAGTAGTATTACAAAATAAGATAGATAAAGATTTAGTGGGTGGATTTAAAATTCAAGTTGATGATTTCGTTATTGATCAATCATTAAAACATAAACTAGCGGATTTAAAAGCCACATTACTAAAGAAGGGAGATGTCATTGATGGAAATTAAAGCAAATGAAATTTCATCTTTAATTAAAGAACAAATCAAAAAATATCATCATAAAATGGAATTACTCGATACAGGAAAAGTAATGACTGTTGGTGATGGCGTTGCAATGGTGCATGGTTTAGAAAATGCCATGTTATCAGAATTGGTTCTTTTTGATAATGGAGTGTATGGAATGGTGTTATCACTAGAAGAAGACGCTGTTGGCGTTGTTATTTTTGGTGATGATAGTTCTATTAAAGAAGAAGATATTGTTACAAGAACTAATAAAATTGTTGAAATACCAGTAGGCGATAATTTCTTAGGAAGAGTTGTTAATCCATTAGGACAACCAATTGATGGTTTAGGACCAATTGAATCATCAAAAACTAGACCAATTGAACGTATTGCTCCAGGTGTTATTACTCGTAAATCTGTTGATACTCCACTTCAAACAGGTATTAAAGCAATTGATTCTATGATCCCTATTGGACGTGGACAAAGAGAATTAATTATTGGTGACCGTCAAACAGGTAAGACCGCTATTGCGATTGATACAATTATTAATCAAAAAGATCAAAACATGAAATGTGTTTATGTCGCTATTGGTCAAAAAGCTTCAACAGTTGCTCAAGTAGTGGAAAAATTAAGAGTGCATGGTGCTCTTGATTATACAGTAGTAGTAGTTGCTACCGCTAGTGAAATGGCTCCTATTCAATATATCGCGCCATATGCTGGTGTTACTTTAGCTGAAGAATGGATGGAAAAAGGTGAAGATGTCTTAATTGTTTATGATGATTTAAGTAAACACGCTGTTGCTTATCGTACATTATCATTATTATTAAGAAGACCAGCCGGAAGAGAAGCTTATCCAGGTGATGTATTCTACTTACATTCTCGTTTGCTTGAAAGAGCGGCTAGACTTAATAAAGATTATGGTGGTGGTTCAATTACCGCTTTACCAATTATTGAAACACAAGCTGGCGATATTTCCGCTTATATTCCAACAAACGTAATTTCTATTACTGATGGTCAAATTTTCTTACAAGCTGATTTATTTGCTTCCGGACAAAGACCAGCAGTAGATACTGGTTTATCGGTATCACGTGTTGGTAGTGCTGCGCAAATTAAAGCAATCAAGCAAGTATCAGGTACTTTAAAAATTGAATTAGCAAATTACCGAGAATTACAAGCATTTGCTCAATTTGGCTCTGATTTAGATAAATCTACTAAAGATGTTTTAAATCATGGCGCTAAAGTATATGAATTATTAAAACAAAAACAATATGATTCGATGAATGTATTTGATCAAGTTATTGAATTATTTACAGCTAAACATCGTATCATTGATGATATTGATATTGAAAGTATTCAAGACTATGAATCATCATTAGTTAATTATATGAATACTAATCAAAAGGAACTTATGGCAGAATTAAAAGAAAAGAAGGCTATAAGTAAAGAATTAGAAGAAAAACTATTAAAAGTTATTAAAGAATTTACATTAACATATTTAGGCTAATGTAGTTAGGAGGTGTATACAATGGCAATGAACTTAGAACAAACTAAGGCAAGAATTAAATCGGTTGCGTCAACTAAAAAAATAACTAAAGCTATGGAATTAGTGGCAACTGCTAAACTTAAAACTGCCAAAAATATTAATGCCCAAGTGTCGCCTTTCCGTGATGAAGTATTTGAAATTATGTCTTATTGTATGATGAATTTAGATGATAAATCGAATATCTATTTAAATGAGAATACTAAGAGCGATAAATCACTTTTTATTGTTATTAATTCAACACTAGGTTTATGTGGTGGATATAACATTAATATGCAAAAGTTTGCTTCTTCTTTAATTAATAAAGACAAAGATGATTTAATTATTGTTGGTAATAAAAGTATTAGTTACTTTAATAATCAAAATTATCACATTGTTAAGACATTTGAATTACCATCTTTATCTCTTAAAGAAGCAATATCTAAACAAATAATGAATTATATTATTCATGAATTTGATTTAGGTAAGTATAAATCAATACAACTTTTATCAACAAAATTTGTTAATTCTTTAACATTTGTACCACAAATTACCCAAATACTTCCAGTAGCAAATACTTCAAATGCCCCAAAAATGACCCGAGAATTACTTCTTGAACCAAGTGCAGATGAAGTACTTACTAATTTAATACCATTTTATGTTAATACAGCGTTAAAAACATTACTTCTTGAGTCAATGCTTTGCGAACAAGCTTCAAGAAGAACAGCGATGGAAACCGCAAATGATAACGCTAATGAATTACAAGAAAAATTACTTCTTGAGTTTAATAAATCACGTCAAGCCGCGATTACTCAAGAAATTACCGAAATATCTTCCGCAGCTAATGCGAATCAGTAAGGAGGAAGAACATGAAAAAGAAAATATTATATGGCCGAGTATGTCAAGTTCAAGGTCCAGTAGTGGATGTTCGTTTTGGTGATGAATTACCAGGATTAAGAACCGCTATTGAAATTGAAAATGGTGATCAAAAACTTATTGTTGAAGTTGCTCAACACGTTGGTGATGATACCGTAAGATGTATTTCTATGGGACCAACAGAAGGTTTAACAAGAAATCTTCGTGCTAAAGCTTCTAATGAACCAATTTTGGTACCAGTAGGTAAATGTACCTTATCACGTTTATTTAATGTATTAGGTGAGCCAATTGATGGCCTTGGTGAAGTTAAAGCCGACCTTAAGTTACCAATTCATCGTTTAGCGCCATCTTATGAAGAACAAAAAACAGAAACAGAAATTCTTGAAACAGGAATTAAAGTTATTGATTTACTTTGCCCTTATGTTAAAGGTGGTAAGATTGGTTTATTTGGTGGAGCGGGTGTAGGAAAAACCGTTTTAATTCAAGAATTAATTAATAATATCGCTACCGAACATGGTGGTATATCTGTCTTTACTGGTGTCGGAGAAAGAACTCGTGAAGGTAATGACTTATATAACGAAATGAAAGAATCTGGTGTTATTAATAAAACATGTCTTGTCTTTGGACAAATGAATGAACCACCTGGAAGCAGAATGCGTGTTGCTTTAACTGGCTTAACTATGGCGGAATATTTCCGTGATTATGAACATCAAGATGTATTACTATTTATTGATAACATTTTCCGTTTCACACAAGCAGGTAGTGAAGTTTCCGCTCTTTTAGGAAGAATGCCTTCAGCAGTTGGCTATCAACCAACTCTTGCTACAGAAATGGGACAACTTCAAGAAAGAATTACATCCACAAAATATGGATCAATTACTTCTGTTCAAGCTGTTTATGTTCCTGCTGATGACTTAACTGACCCAGCACCAGCAACAACATTTACGCACTTAGATGCTAAAACAGTATTATCTCGTGATATTGCCTCATTAGGTATTTATCCAGCTGTTTCCCCACTTGAATCATCAAGTCGTGCTTTGGATCCAGAAATTGTTGGTAAAAAGCATTATGAAGTTGCTTTAAAAGTTCAACAAATTTTACAACGTTATAAAGAATTACAAGATATTATTGCTATTTTAGGTATGGATGAATTATCAGAAGAAGATAAGAAACTTGTCAACCGCGCTCGTAGAATTAGAAACTTCTTATCTCAACCACTTCATGTTGCAGAACAATTCTTAGATTATAAAGGTGTCTATGTTCCAGTAGAACAAACAGTTGAGTCCTTTGCCGCTATCATTGATGGAAAATATGATGATTTACCAGAACAAGCATTCTTATATTGTGGAACGGTAGAAGATGTCGTTAAAAAGGCTAAGGAATTAGAAAAGTAATATGAAATTACATTTAAAAATTATTAATCTCGAAGGTGTATATTTAGAAAAAGATGTTGACTTTCTTAATATTAATACCACAGCGGGTGAATTAACAATTTTAGCAAATCACCAACCTTTAATTACCAATATAAATATTTCTACTTTATATTATGGAGATGAAGGTGAAGATCATTATTATGCTATATCAGGTGGAACGCTTTTTATTGATGAAAAAGAATGTAAGATTATTACTTCAGCAATAGAAGACAAAGATAGTATTGATGTTGAGCGCGCTAATAAGTCTAAAGAACGTGCAACAACAAGATTAAATGATAAAAATAATCCTGATATTGACTTTGTTCGTGCTGAGGCTTCATTAAAAAGAGCTATTAATAGAATAAATTTAACAAAAAAATAAAATGTTTAAGTAAGAGTTACAAT
>CALBGF010000205.1 GCA_937893635.1 uncultured Mollicutes bacterium
TAACGCATTTTAATTTATAAATGTGCTATCTTACACTGCATATACCATATAAAAAATAAAAGATTGATTATTTAAATTTTCTTTTACTGAAAACATAACTTACAATTGTAATAGTATTATAATCAATTATAAATACAGGCTCGTGTATAAGCTAAAATAGGAGCTGTACATTTTTAAAAGTTTAAGAGGCATATGAAACATATCTATTATTTAAATGTTTTGTAGCATTTATAGTAATTTCAGCTATGATTATTTCTTATGTTAAAAATTATCTAACAAGTTCCACTTATAAATATAATAAATCTTCAATTTCTTCATCGTATGGCTGTTCAGTTGTATTTTCGGATTCTATTATTTTTTCTTTCTCTATCTTTTCTAAATCTTCAACTATAGAATTCAAGAATTCAACTTCAGCAATTGTTTTAACATCTCTTGAACCGCCTAGTTTTTTCAATGCTTTATCAAAGTCATCTTCTTTATTTAATAATTTTTGTGATACTCTTTTTGAAATAGGAATTTGATTATTAGTGCTTTTATTTTGAGCGCTAGTTTCAGTTATTATTTCTTTTTCTGATGTATTTCTTGGAGCATCTATTATTTCTTTTATAGCATTCTCTTTTTTTGCTATAGACTTATCTATATTATCTTGTGGATTATCACTAACTTTGTTTTCAATTTCAACTTGTTTTGAGTCCAACCTTGTTGTATTCTTAGATGATAAATTTTTCTCCTCTTTAATTACATTTCTAACATTAAGATCAATCATATTAATGCCAGTGTTTTTGTTTACTTCATTATATATAGAGGCATATTTACTTTGTTTTGCACTAGCATCAAGATAATTAAATTCATTTAAAGCTTTAATAAAATTTTTTGATTTAATTAATTGAATTAATAATATACGTTCATCAAGATCTTGAACATCCATCTTATTAAATCTTTTAATAGTAAAGTACGCTAATCTATCAAAGCAAGTAGTATCACTATTAATCCAGTTTTTAAATTCTTCATAAGATATCATCGCTAATAAATTCTTATATAATGCGTCTTTTGAACCTTTTGTATTAAACGCTTTAAAATAGTAATATCCGACAAGAATTCTTGCATATTGCTTAGTTAATGGTTTATTAGCTATATATGATTGATCAATCACATATTTCACCCAATTAGGAAAATGGCCTTCAAATTTAAAATCTATTTTATTAGCACAAAAATACTCATAAAAAGAATTTTGTTGTTTAGCAATTGCTTTGAATTTTTGAGATGTACTTATCAAGCCTTTTATTAAAGCAGAATTTGAATTCCAATCAAAGCCATTATCTTCAAAATATTTTTTTAAATAATCCTGCGTTTTTTCAAAAATAGAACTATCCGAATACTTATTTTCATCATTAAATAAATTACGCAAAATTATATTTTTAAAGATATATTCTTCATTTTCTTTAAACATCTCTTCTAATAAAATTGGTTTTGGCTTATCTTCAGCTACTACAGTATCAACTATTTGTTGCTTAGTAGGTATATTTTGATTTGTAAAATCTACATTTTTCGGCTTTGTTGGAGCCGGCTGTTCACCAACAAATAGTTTTTTTATTTTATCTAAAAGTCCCATTTTAACACCTCCTACTCATCATGATAACCAACTAAATCGACTTGTCCTTCACCAGATAGTGTAATAATAAGCATATAGATATAATTAGGGTAACCAGATAATGGTCCTTGATTTGCATTTGTTATTAATCTAGAAACAAGGTTTTTGTCGCCAAGCGTTTGTTCGAAAATAGAATATGAATTCTTTAATATATTAAGCATCTTTTTTGTTTTTGAATCATTTGGATTCAATATGTCATGATTTAAATCTTTAAGCCTTGAAATACATACTAAAAATTCAAGAATATCTCTAAATTTTTTACTTGTGCCATAATCTCCTCCGACTAAGAAATCATATGTAAAATTAACAATTTCATTAATGCACTCTTTACCTTTTACAGAGTTATAGAAATTATAAATCCAATCTTTATTAAACCAACAATTAGCGCTTAACGATCTAACATGTTGTGCTAAATTATTATGTTTAGTTGCAAATCCAATTCCTTTTTTCTTAGATTTTAAAATTTCTTCATAAACTTGATTACTCAAATTATCAAAGACACCATAGATATCATCTTGTGAACAAATAATACATCTTGATAATCTACATAATACATCAATGTTATCTTTTTGTGTTGCTAAGTATTTATAAATAGTCTGAATGGATTCGTTTTCTTTATCATAATACCAACAGGCTACAACAAAATCAGAAACTGGTCTAGAAAGACCATTTAAATATTTTTTAATGTCTTTTTTATCATAAATTGATACATTAACTTTATCTAATAATTCAACATATTTTTCAAAGAAATCTTCAACTTTATAATAATCATATAATTTTTCAAATGTCTTGTGTTTTGCGTTTTGAGAATCAAATAATGCCCTAATTTGTCTATATCCATTTACAAGGCCACGATAATCTATATGGTATATAGCACCTGTTGGGTCAGAATTCCAAACTGTATCATCAAATCTCGTGTTATAACGAATGAAGTTATCAATATTTCTACACATATTTGAAAATATATAGTCTTGATAAGGACTAAGTTTTTGAATTTCTCTTGGATGTTCATTATAAATCGGCCCAGAATATACTTCTATTTCGTGTGGATCAACCCATGTATTTGTTAGTTCTTTAAATTCATCAATTTTCTCTTTAGGTCTTGCATATAGTTTAATAGGACTTTCTGACATATAATTGTATTTAACAACTAATTCCACTGGAATATCCCTATCAAGTGGAAATGATTTATCTGTAAAATGAGCTTCTTTTGCACTATTAACATCTTCAGAATATATTTCTCTTTCAAGTGGTAAATAATAATCTTTTTTGCCTTGTTGAAGAATGATTGCACCTTTAAACGGAAGTTCAATTTCTTCATCAATTGATAATCTAATGTTTTGTCCTTCATTATTTTCATCAATAAGATCTACAACTTTAAATCTATGTGTTAAGTCATCAATAACTTCAAGCGATACCTTTGGCAATCTTTCTTTCCAAATAATTGCATTTTCATCTTTTAACAACTTTTCTCTAATAAGTTTCAAACCTTCAAATGATGACAAACTATTAACTTGGATAACAGTATCACCAGATACTACATCTAATTGAGTAGAAACGACATATGTTCTTATGCAGTTTGGAAATGAACAATCACGAGTGTAATAAATTTTAATACAATTAGAATATATTTCATTATCAAAAATAACATCTAACCTGCCTTCACTTCTAAATAAAGATAGTGTTTCTTTGTTATTAAATACTCTAGAAATGTTTTTATTATCAATCAAAAACTTTTTTTCATTTTCAGAAAACGAAATGGCGTATTTTCTTTCATATTGACTAATATATTCACTCGCAAATTTTAGGTATGTATACTTTATATTAGTATTTTTAATAAAACCTTCTCTTAAAATTACTTTATTTCCTTTTTCATCTTTTCCGATTGATAATTGAGTGGCAACAGGGTGCAATCCATCCAAATCAACTACACAATATCTATCACCATAATTTAATTTATCAAGGAAATAGTAAGTAATTGCAATACTTTTAGGAATAGAAATTATTTTACCTTTAGATGTATTTAAACATCTCCTGATTTTTGTGTTAAACAAATCAATTGATTCTGGTAACATACAAAAATACGAATATTTATTATCTAATCCAACATTTGAAACAATTGAATCCAAAATCTTGTCAAACGAAGTTATAAAATTGAGATTTTTATCAATTTGTTTTTTATCTGCAAGAAACAATCTCGATGAAGAATATTGTTCCTTATTAATATAAAGGCCATTTTTCTTACATAAATGAATATTTCCACTATCACCTAAATAGCATTCAGACATCATTTTAACTATATTAGATAAGAATATATTATTCTCAAAGTCAAAAAACACATATTCACTTTTATTTTCAACATCAACATCAGCTTTCGAATAATCTAATATTGTTTTTTGAATTTTAAACGCATTTTCTTTAATATTTTCATATAATTTATGATTTTCGTTTAAATAATTTTCAACATCGCTCTTAATAATGCTTTTTTCATTAAGTTCTTCTTTGATATGAATTATTTTTTCATTAAGTTCAACAAAATATTTTGAGACACGTGGCTTTTCTATAATTAAGTCTGGTAAAGAAGAACTTGGTTCAATTACTTTTTTCTTTCCTTCTTTATTTTTACTTTTTCTTTTCGCCATCATCACTCACCACCTTGCTCATTGACATTAAAGCATTTGCCAACTTTTGCACTACAATTTGTCGTCCTTTAAATTCATCAATTTTGTCTTGTAAAGCTTGAATATTTTTATTCAAAGCATCCATATCATCAACTAAAGATTTATACTCATTTTCTTTAGTTTGAATAAGATTAAATTCATCAAATATATTTGATAAATTAAAAGATTCATTATAAATATTTTTT
>CALBGF010000206.1 GCA_937893635.1 uncultured Mollicutes bacterium
CCTCTGTCAGTGATGGCGAGTGCTATAAGCCGTTTTCCTTCACTGACAGATTGAAAAAGTTTTTCTAATTCCGCGGCAATCACTTTATTCTGGACTGGATTTTCAGATTCCGCGTTAATTTCATCATCAACTGGAATTTTTACATTTTTTAAAGCTTCCGCAATAACTTTGTTCTGAACTGGATTTTCAGAAGTGTCACTAATTTCGTCATCAACATCTATGCTTCCACCAGTACCGCCTCCCGCAGGTATCTTAAGAAGCATTTTTAATTTTCCATTATCATTTATGAATTTACATTCCGCATCTTCTCTAGCACCAATCATATTAACTACGCCTTCCGCGTCAGTTAATACTCTTGTACCATTTTCTTTTAAGGAGCCGTTAAAATTCCAATTCTTCATTTATTATTTTAACCTCCTTTTACATTTTATCTAAATAATATACATACATATTATACTTAGCATTATCACAACCTAAATTATTAGCCCAGTAATTCCAAACTATACCATCAGGGCTATTAAGAATAAGTGAATTATATGTATAACTATTAAAATTTAAGAAAAAATTCTTCATAAGCCAACGGTCATTATAAGGATAAAAACATTCCTTCAAACCTGCCGCGATGCCAGTAATGTGGTCTCCAAGATAAATATTTCCAGTTATATTATCGCAAAAATGATAACATTGTGACCACCAAATTACATTTTTACCTACAACCGCTGTTGTTAAATTACTACAATTAGTATATGCGCTATTAAAAATGTCAACATTATTTCCACATGTTGGAGTTACTAAATTTTTACAATTTCTATAAGCCCACGTCATATTACGAACATTATTCCCGCATGCAGAGATTACTAGATTGGTGCAATTATTATAGGCTTGAAACATTTCTTTTACGCGCTCTCCACACTTAGCTTCTATTAAACTATAACAATCTGAAAAAGTACCTACTAAATTAGTTACACTTGGACCGCAAACTGCTTCTTCTAAAGAAGTACAATATTCATAGGTATAATACATATCTTTTACATAATTCCCACAGACAGAATATCTTAGATTAGTACATCCTCGATATGTATTTTCCATATAGAGTACCCTATCATAATTTATAAAAGTAACAGGTCCTTTTAAATTGCTACACCATTCAAATAAACCGCCTAAATAGCTTGTACTAAAATAAATATTTTTATATCCAAAAGAAGAAGGCTTTTGAAAAATTAAGAATTTTGTTCTTGAATCATAATAATATTTTGCATTTTTATATATAATATTAGTTATATTATTGTCAACTGCATAATAATTACTTCTATTTTCCATACCTAAAAAGAATAAAGAAGATGTTTCTCCAGTTTGAACGCCTAATTCATTTACCATGCGAATTGCTTCAACATTATGCCTAAGGAAATTATTATTCGCATTTAATAAATTTCCAAATGCTTCAACATTAATAAAAGCTTTATAATTAGAATAATCTGGTTGTGTTTTTTGCCAAATTAAATCACTTCCCCAATAAGCAGAAGCAATATTTATATTACCATATTTTAAATCTTGTATATTAGAAGTACCCATAAAAATCATTATTAAGCCTCCTTTATAAGATATAAAGTATATGGATTTTTAGTTTCTAAACTAT
>CALBGF010000207.1 GCA_937893635.1 uncultured Mollicutes bacterium
TATTAATAGTAGAGATTAAGTTATTAGCGGTATTAACATTAGTATTAACTTTGTCATTAATCCAACTACGAATACTAGCTATATAAGTTAATGTTTGACCGATTGTTACGTCGTCAATATCTACTTGAGCATTTACACTTTCTTTTTGCTCAGCAGTTAAGAGATTATAATGATTAAGAACCTTTTCTAATCTACCATCTTTACCATCAATGAAAGCACAAATTCCATCATTGCCACCATCAGCACGTAGCTTATGCCATTCAGTTAAGAATGAATTTTCAGTATAAACAATTTGGAAAGTAAACCAATGATGATATGAATTATAGCTATCATTTTCTTCGGTAGTAAATACAACTGAATATATTCCAGGTTCAGTAGGTGTATAATCTATTATTTGCTCATTGTATTCATAATGAACATCAGGAAATTTGACACCATCTGGTGGAGTTAGAACCGGAGTATGAGGATTACCATCGTATTCAAATACATTAGTATCAATAGTAATTTCTGGATCAACCTTATCGGCCTTAGTAATTTCATACCAGTAATATGCTGATATTTCAGCGTAGGTATCTGTTTGTGTTACTTTTACATTATAAGCGTATGTACCAGGTTCAGTAGGAGCTTCATCGCTATAATAAACTTCGTCTTTAGTATAATATGCTGTAGCAGTAGCATCAGCATCACCTAATTCATAAGAGAATGTTGGTAATTCATTAGCTTTAAATTTTGCTCCACCTACACCTTCAACTGCTTCACCATTAGCTTTAATGGTGATTGATGTGGCTTTTCTTAAATTAAACCAATAGTAGGAAGTAGTAGCAGAATAGTAATCACTTGCAGGGATACTAACATTATATGTATATGTACCAGGTTCATTAGGAAGTGTTTGACCTAAAATATCAGCACCATCATTCTTAGCAAAATGCCAAGTGACATTTGCACCATAATCAGTTTCAAATGAAAATGGATTTTCTGAACTATAAGAAATTGTAGCGCCGCCTGCTCTTGGATCAACAACTTTACCATCGAGTTTTATTTTTATTTTTGGAGCTGCTGCTTTAGGTGTATTAATATTAAACTCACGAATTACTAGACCATTTCTAGATGCACCTTCTAAAACAGGAGTTAATTTTAGATAACGGGCATTTATGACATTTGCTAATTCAACATAAATGTCTTGTCCAGAATAATTCCCAATGCTTTCATAATCAACTCCATTTGTTGAATATGATAGATTGATTTCCTCAAATATATCAGTAGTTCTATTACTTGTACCAGATGCTAGTTTGATATTGTTAATTTCAACGTTATCACCATAATCTAAAATGACATTTGAATTTGATGTATATTGCCAATCAAAATAAGCAAATGTACTATAATCAAAATCAGCCATATCGTTTATATCATATCCTGGCACGATAGTGAAATTATTTTGAGTAACAACAGGTTTATAATAGGCAAATACATCATATAATCTAACCCATGCTCCACGATTACCAGTAGAAAGCAATTTAATTGCAGTAGTAGTTATATTGCTTGAAAACTCTACAATACCTGAACTTGCATCTACTTCATCACTTGCATCTTCCCAATTACCATCAGTGTTTTTGTAAACGACCTTAAATTTGTAGTAGTCGCTTGTGCTAAATAAGAAAGATAAGCGATTAAATGTTTGAGGGCTAGAATAATTTAATTGAATGTAGTCACCTGCTTCAAAAACTTTTGCAAACCAAACAGCAGATTGTTTGTCATCATCAATAGCCCAATCAAGTTGACTACCAGAATAATAACTATTAACATTTGATGTGATAGTAATTTCGTTAGTAGTTACGTCGCTATCATCAGCTAAAACATTATTTACGTTTTTACTATTTGTTAACATTACGCTTAATGCGGTGGCGATGGTAGCCATACCTAGAACTAATAATTTTTTGTTCTTCATTTTTTAATTTGTCTCCTTTTTTTAACAAAATAAATTAATTACACTTAATTGTAAGCGTTTTACTTGATGGTTGTCAATAAGTGTTTATATTTTTTCGGCATTTTATATAATAAAAGGAGCCAAAAAGCAAAGTTTATGGCTCCGATTTTTAAAAATTAAGAAACTAAAATAATAAATATTAGTTATCCTTTTAGTCCACGAGATTGTCTATCCATATCTTCAACAACAATATCATAGATTTCTCCTAAACTAGCGCAGTATTCTAATACTTTCCAAGGCTCATTAGTGTGATAGTGAATTTTAATAAGTTCATCATCACCTACAGCAAGTAAGCAATCTCCTTTAAAGTTGTTAGTAAAATAGTCATTTATAGCATCTTCATTTAAATTTTTACCCTCAATTAATAGTTGTGTGTCATAGCGATATTCAATCATTTTTAAACCTCTTTCTGTCAGTAAATACTATTGACAAATCTATTGTAGCATATTTTGTTAAGAAAGGCGTAAAACATAATAAATTTTCCTAATTTGTCGAATAGGAACGAGTTTTAACTTATAATTTTGATTTTTAATGAAAACTTATAAAAAAATAGGTGGAATTATTCTAATTATATTGATATAATTATTTGTGCTTGAGGTGATATTATGGCATTAGAGAAAAAAATTACAATTACAAAACGTGGTCGTGAAGCCTTAGAAAGTGAATTAAGAAATTTAATCGATGTAGTTCGTCCAGAAGTTATCGAGCAATTAAAAGCCGCTCGTGCACAAGGTGACTTATCTGAAAACGCTGACTATGATGCAGCTAGAGATAAACAAGCCCAAGTCGAACATCGTATTAGCGAAATTGAAAACATTCTTTCTAATTGTGAAGTAGTTGATGAAAAACCTTTAGATTCTAAGGTAGTATCATTAGGTACTAAAGTTACTTTTAAAGATTTATCTGATAATACCGAACATACTGTGGAAATTGTTGGTTCAGTAGAAGCAGATCCACTTCATGATTTAATTTCTAACGAATGTCCAATTGGTTTAGCAATGATTGGTAAACATGTTGGTGAGCGCACTGTTGTAGAAACTAGTGAGCCATATGAAATTGAAATTCTAAATATTACTTTAGATGACTAATGTAATTTGAAAAATGACACCTGAAAAAAATCAGGTGTTTTTTTTCGCTTTTTTGAAAATGCATCACTATATAATTAGTGAGGTGATATTTATGGGAAAAATTGCAATTATCGGTGCAATCCTAACAGTAGTTTTGATGTTTGTCTTTACAAAGATTGATCCAAACTTAAATGGAAATGGAGGAAATGATAGTAATATCGTTAGTGTGGTTAAAGAATATGTCACATGTACGATAAGTGGGGAAGTCAATCGACCTGGTAAGTATGTATTAAATAATAATTCTACATTATTAGATTTAATAACTAATGCTGGAGGAATTACCGCTAATGCAGATGACTTGGCGTATAATCCATCTTTGTTATTAGAGGATAATGGAGAATATTATATTGCTAAAAAATCTGCTACTCCAGATACTTGTGTGATGGAAACAATTAAAAAAGTTAATATCAATTTAGCTAGTAAAGAAGAATTAATGACTGTTAATGGTATTGGTGCCACCATAGCGCAAGCAATTGTTAATTATCGTAACGAAAATGGTGATTTTACTTGTTTAGAACAATTAAAAGAAGTTACCGGCATTGGCAATTCAACTTTTGAAAAAATCAAAGATTATTTAACTTTATATTAATATGCTTGGTGCTATTATTGGTTTAATAATAGGAACGCTAACTTCAAAAAACATTTTCTTTATTTTATTTTTAGTATTTCCATTTATTCGCTGGTATAAAGATTTTCATAAATTATTGATTGTTTTACTATTTTTTACTTATGGACTTCTTACTTGCTTGTTAGCAAAAGTAAATACTTTTTCTAGCAATACATATTTATTAGTGATAGAAGCAAAAGAAAATTATGTTATTGCTAGGAACTTATTTTCTAAGTGTTATATATCGGCAAAAGGAAATGATTTAGAAATCGGTGATATTATAAAAGTGGATGGCATAGTTAAAGAATTAGATATGCACGCTATTGAATCACATTTTGATTTTAAAAATTATTTAAATAATAATGGAATATATTATGAGTTTTCAGTTGGAAAAATGGAAAAGATTTTATCTTTATTTTTTCCAATAAAGAAGATAGCAATATTTTTAACTAATAAATATGATGAATTAACTAGTGAATTAGCAAAATCATTAGTGTTTGGATATAGTTCAAAAACCATTAATAATTTATTTTCTAATAATTCATTTCGCTATATGTTAACATTAAATTCTTCCATTCTTGCTTTTGAAATGTATTTAATAGTAAATTTATTTAAAAAAACAAAACCAAAAGCAATCAAAATAGTAATATGCATTATTGGATCATTGTTATTTATATTGTTGTTTTTTAAAAAGTCATTATTAAAATTTTTGTTATTTATGATAGCTAAAAAGTTAAGAAAAGAAAAACAATTATCACTAATTAAATTATCGGAATTGATTTTGCTTATTTACTTGATTATATCGCCATTTAATTTTTATTCTTATGGAATATGGTATTCATTAATAATTATTAATTATTTTAATTTATGTCTAAAAAAAGTAAAAAATAAGGCAATTTATATAGCAATATTATTGATAATTTTAAACTATGTTTTTAATGGATATATTCCGATTACTTTATCAATAATGCGAATCGTTTTGCAGCCTATAATTTTAATATATGAACTTATTGTAATGCTATTAATGTTTATACCAATTCATATTAATTTAGCAACATATAGCAAGGGCATTATTTGGCTATTAAATATTGCTAAAAATTTTGATTTTTCTTTTTATCCAATTGATTCTTTGGTATTAAAAATAGTAACAATAGCCATGTATATAATGTTTTTATATTTTATTAATATTAAATATAATAAATTTAGCAAAAGTATCTTTTTAATTATGTCCTTAACTTTGACAGTATTTTCTTTACCGATTAATAATTATATTTATGATTATTTATATGCAATCGATGTTGGTCAAGGTGATTGTTCTTTAATAGTACATAAAAATAAGACAATATTAATTGATACCGGTGGTCTTACTTATGAAGATATTGCCGCTACAACATTAATACCATTTTTTAGAAAGGTACATGTGAATAAAATAGATTATGTAATATGTTCACATAGCGACCATGATCATATTGGAGCTTTAGATTCTTTAAAACAACTAATGAAAGTAAAAAATATAATTAATGAAAGAAGTCAATTTCCATTAAATGTTAATGGCTTAATATTTGAAAATTTAAATAATTACGATTATAAAAATGAAAATGACTCATCTCTTGTTAATAAATTTACTTTTATTGGTTTGACTTTTTTATATATGGGAGATGCATCAACTACTATTGAAAAGAAAATAGTTAATGATTACGATTTAAAAGATGTTGATATTATTAAACTTGGACATCATGGGTCAAGCACAAGTACAAGTGAAGAACTTTTAGATGCTACAACACCAAAAGAGGTAATAATATCATTGGGTCATAATAACTATTATGGATTTCCGAATAAAGTTGTTTTAGAGCGACTTAATAAAAGAAATATAAAAATTCGAAGAAGTGATATTGAAGGAACAATTATATACAAAAAACTTATTTTTTAATGTATAATAATTTGTAAGCGAGGTGTTCATCAATGGTTATTATTTTATTTGGTGTACAAGATTTAATGCTTAAATCAACCTTAAAGAAGGTTACTAATGAACAAATTAAAGAAATTAATGAGTTCAATTTTGTTACGTACAACGCTTTAGAGTGTGAAATATTAGATGTAATGTATGAAGCAACTTTAATGCCTTTAGGTGAAGATAAAAGAGTAATTGTTGTTGAAAATGCTAGCTTTTTAAGTGCTGAAAAAGTAAAAAAGAATACCTTAAGTAAAGAACAAGAAAAAGCAATAATTGATTATATTAAAATACCTAATGATGCGACTGAATTGATTTTTATAGTTCACAATGAAAAAATTGATGATAAAAGTCCAATTGTTAAACTTGTAAAAGAAAAAGGCCGTATTATTGAAGCAATGAATCCAAGTGATAAAGATTGGATTAAGTATGCCGAAAAATTATTTGCAAATTACGGAATTACTGCTTCATTTAACGTTATTGATGAATTCACTAAAAGAACAAATAAAGACGCCATGCTTATGAACAACGAGGTTAAAAAACTAGCGCTTTATAGTAATAGTATTACAATGTCTGATTTAGATTTGTTAGTAGCACGTCCATTAGAAGATAAAATATTAAACTTATGCACATTAATTGTTACTAATAAAAAGAAAGAAGCAATAAGTTTATATCGTGATTTGTTAGTCAAAAATGAAGAACCAGTAGCGATGATTTCTTTAATTGCCACACAATTAAGATTGTTTGTTGATGTTTTTACATTAAATGATGCTGGCTTATCTCAAGGAGAAATTGCAAATGAATTAAATATACATCCATATCGTATTAAACTTGCTTTGGATAATCGTCGTTACATTCGTTTAAGTTCATTAAAGAATGAAATTGAGAATCTTTATCAATTAGATTACGATATTAAAAGTGGTAAAGTTGATCGCTTTTATGGACTTGAAATGTTTATTTTGAATTTTAATAAAATAGATTAATTAAACTGAGTAATAAAAAAGCCCCGCAATTTGCAGGGCGATTTTTATTTTTAATACAACTTAAGCTTTTAAACTATTGACTAAGGCTTGAAGATGGCTCTTTTGTCTAGCAGCGGTATTTTTACTTTGAACACCTTTTGATACTGATTTATCAATTTTAGCAACAGCTACTTTAAGTGCAGCTTCAGCTTTTTCTAAATCTTTTGCTTCAACAGCTAAACGAACTTTTTTCATTTCTGTTTTTACTGCAGTTTTAACACTTACATTGTTGGAGCGACCCTTTTCGTTAGTTCTAATTCTTTTTACTTGTGATTTAATATTTGCCATAATTTCACCTCGTTTCAAAACACGAAAAAAGTTTACCATAATATGAGATTATATTCAATAGTTTTGACCATTTTTTCATTAAATAAGTGAAAATGATAAATAATAATTTTAGGTGATAAAATGCGTATAACTGATTTATATTTGAATGATTTTGCTGATGAACAAATAGGCAAAAAAATTGGTAAAAACTATGTAATTAAAAATATTAAAGAAGAGTATTCTAAAATAACAATGATTGAAATTAAAAATAGCAATAATGAATTTCATAAAGAAAAAGGAAATTATATTACAATTGCGTGCCTTTATGATTATGATAATGAAAAAACAATTGCTAAATATTTATTAAAAATATTAAAGAAGAATAATTTTAATAAAAACTCGCATGTTCTAATTGTAGGATTAGGAAATGATTCATATTTATCCGATGCATTAGGACCAAAAGTAATAAAAAAAGTACAAGTAACATCTCATTTATCTTTTAATAAATTGAATTTAGTGAAAGTATCATGCTTTGTTCCTGGTGTTATGGCAGTTACGGGATTAGAGTCTTCCGAAATGGTTAAAAGTTTAGTTAAAGAATTTGCTATTGATCTTGTAATTGTTGTTGATTCATTAGCAACAAGAGATATCACTAGACTATATAAAACTTATCAAATTACTGATACAGGAATAAGTCCAGGAAGTGGTATCAATAATAATCGTTTGTCATTAAATAAGAAGACACTAAAAGTACCTGTTATTGCTATTGGAGTTGCAACAGTTGTCGACACTATTTCTTTAATAATAAATACCTTAGAACAAGTGAATAAAGATTATATTCATAAACTAAATATAAACAAACTTTATAATACGCTTTATCGTAAAGATACTAATTTTATTCTAACAAGCAAAGAAATTGATAGTCTTATTGATATAATTGCCAGCAATATTAGCAGTGCAATTAACTATGCTCTTAATCCTAAACTTTCAATAAACGACAAAGTCCGCTAAAAAGAAGTGATATTTTATTGGTGGTGATAATATGAAAAACTTTTTTAAATCTGTTTTAATATTCTTATTAGGATTTGTAGTAATAAGTTCAATAGCTATAAAAAATCCAACAAATGGTAGTAATGAAAACATACAACTAAATTCTACAATTGCTTCATTTGAAGAAGATATCAAAAATGGTAGTGTGGTAGAAGATGGAGTATTAGATGATACAAAAATTGAAGAAAATGAAACAAATAACGCTATGGCAAATATATTCCAAAAAATAGGAAATGGAGTTACTAAAGGTGTCGGAGCGGTTTTAAGATTTTTCTCGTCTTTGATTTCAAAATTTATCGGTTAAATTATTTGCTTATATCATAAAAAATGCTAAACTACTTGTGGTGATTTGAATGAATAAAAAAGACTATCGCATTGTATTTATGGGTACGCCTGACATTGCTAAAGATGTATTAGAAGCATTAATAAATGATGGCTATAACATTGTTGGTGTTGTGGCTCAACCAGATAAACCAGTTGGAAGAAAGAAAATTTTACAAGAAGTACCTACAAAAGTAATGGCCAAAATTCATAATATTCCAGTTTTTCAACCTGTAAAAATTAAATTAGACTATGAATTTATGAAAGAATTAAAACCAGATGTTATTATTACACTTGCTTATGGTCAAATTGTGCCACAAGGCTTATTAGATATTCCTACAATTGGAGCAATTAATTTGCATGGATCCTTACTTCCTAAATATCGTGGTGCGGCACCTATGCAATATGCTTTAATCAATGGTGATAAAGTAACTGGTATGACTTTAATGCAAATGATTGATAAAATGGATGCTGGTGTAATGTATATGAAAAAAGAAGTTGAGATATCAAATGATGATACTTTGTCAACATTAACTAAAAAGATGACTACTGCTGCGATTGATTTAATTTTAGAAGCATTACCATTATATATTGAAAATAAATTACCAGGTGAAGAACAAGATGAAAGCTTAGTAAGTTTTTGTCCAACTATAAAAAAAGAACAAGAGCATTTAGATTTGACTTTGTCAGCTCAAACTATCGTTAATTGGGTAAGAGCGTTAAATGATCATCCAGGAGCGTATTTACTTATGGATGATACAAAACTAAAAATTTGGAAAGCGAAAGTAGTTAATAACAATGTAAAAGCTCAAGTTGGAGAAATTGTCGAAGCAAGTAAAAAAGGATTAATTATGCAAGCAATAGATGGACAAATTGCTTTACTTGAACTTCAAAAAGAAGGAAAAAACAAAATGGACTATTTGTCTTTCTTAAATGGCAATCAAGGATTAGTGGGAAAAATACTTAAATAATGGGCTAAAAAGCCCAAATATTGGGTAAAAACACATTTTTCAATAAATTGGGCGATAACCGCCCACATAATTATTTGAAAACATAAGATATAGTGTCGATAGGTTAATCGACTTCCCCCCTACTAGCAACTCTCACCTATAAAATAAGGCCAATCGGCCTTATTTTTCTTGATAATCGTATTATTTTATACTAAATTATTAAAATAAAGGAGCAAAAAATCGTGGAAAAGAAATTAGATTTATCAGTACATCAATTAGTGGACTTTTTGCTTCGAAAAGGTGACATTGATAACCGTATTTATAATAAAACTTCTATGAGTGAAGGAACACGTTTACATGCTTCTTATCAACGTCGTCAAAGTAATGAATATATGGCGGAATATTTTTTAACGCATACTTTTGAAGTTGATGACTTTTCAGTTACTTTAAGTGGACGTGCGGATGGAATTATTGAACGCCCGTTTTTTGCTATTATTGATGAAATTAAAACAAGTGTTATTGATAATGAAGAATTTTTTAATTCACAAAAAGAATGGCATTTAGGGCAAGCAAAAGTATATGCACTTATTTACGCGTTGGATAATGATTATAAAAATATGGGTGTACGTTTAACATACATCAATCAATTAAACGATAAACAACTCATCAAAGAATTTAAATACAGTGTAGAAGAACTAAATGAATATGTTATTTCTTTGATTAAGGAATATTTAGATTTTTATCAAACAATATTTCGTTTAAAAGAAGAACGAAATATAACGGCAAAGACATTAGAATTCCCGTTTCCTAACTTTCGTAAAGGTCAAAGAGAATTAGCTAAATACACTTATTCAACATTAAATAAAGGCGAAGTTTTATTTGTTGAGGCTCCAACTGGAATTGGAAAAACGATGTCGACCTTATATCCCGCTATTAAAACATTTGCCAATGAAGAAAATGACAAAATATTTTATTTAACCGCGAAAAATAGCGGAATTGAGTCATCGTTTTCGGCTGCTAAATTATTGTTAAATAAAGGGCTAAAAGCGAAAATTATTCAAATAACAGCCAAAGAAAAAATATGTGCATGTGTGGGAAGAAACTGTAATCCTGATGATTGCCCATATGCTAAAGGATATTATGAAAAGCTTCGTAAAGCATTAACTGATGCTTTAAATAGTGATACTCCTTATTCCAAAAATGAAGTATTAAATATTGCTTTAGACCATGCTTTATGTCCATTTGAATTTCAACTAGATTTATCACTATTTTGTGATGTGGTAATATGTGATTTTAATTATTTATTTGATCCACTTGTATATTTAAGAAGATATTTTGATAATCCAACAAAAAATATTGTTGGTTTAATTGATGAAGCCCATAATTTGGTTGAGCGTGGAAGAAGTATGTACACTACTGAACTAAATTATGAAAACTTTAAAAAAGCTAAAAAGGCATTAGGTAAATGTGAACATAAAAAATTAAAATCAAGCGTAAATAAATTACAAAAAATATTTAAAGAATATGAATCACTTTCTAATGATGGCTATAATTTAAATGAAGACTTAGATATTGAATTAGTACATGCTTTAAGTAATTTTCAAAAAGCGGCAACGGATTATATGAAAAGAGTGCCGCTTGAAACAAAACAAGAGTTTACTGATTTCTTTTTTGAAGCCATAAGATTTATCAAAATAAGTGATTTCTTTAATGAAACCTTCCGCATGTTAACTGTTAAAGACGGTAAACAATTAGTAATTACAATCATCAATTTGGATCCATCAAAGCTTTTAAAAGATTCACTTGATTTATTGCGTGGAGCAGTGTTATTTTCCGCGACTCTATCGCCATTAGATTATTATGTAAGAATGCTAGGCGGAAATGATGAATCGCCAGTTTTAAAAATACCTTCACCATTTGAACGTGATAATTTGCTCCTTATGATTGCCCCATCAGTGGCTACAACATATAAAAAGCGTAATGAAACTATTGATGAAGTAGCAAGTTATATTAAAACTATGATTGATGCAAAAATGGGTAATTATTTTGTGTTTTTCCCATCTTATAAATATCTAAATAATGTTTTAAAGTGTTTTGATAATGTTGATTATGATATTCATGTTCAAACTAGTGAAATGAGTGAAATAGAAAAAGCACAATTTTTAGATAATTTTAAACCAAATCCTACCTCAACTCATGTCGCATTTGTAGTCTTAGGCGGTATATTTTCAGAAGGAATTGACTTATTAAATGATCGTTTAATTGGCGCGGTTATTGTAGGAGTTGGACTTCCTCAAATTTCATTTGAACGTGATTTAATTAAAGATTATTTTAATAATGAAGAAGAAAGTGGTTTTGAATTTGCCTATGTAAAGCCAGGTATGAACCGTGTTATTCAAGCCGTTGGTAGAGTTATTCGCTCGGAAAATGATGTTGGGGCTGTTTTATTAATAGATAATCGTTATTTGGAGTCAAGATATCGTGATTTATTTAAGAGTGAATGGGATAATTATAAAGTAGTATTAAATATAGGGGATGTTCAAGACTCATTAAAAAGATTTTATGAAAGAAAAAATTACAAATAGTAATTGTAATTACTATTAATAATGTATAAAATTGATTGCGGTGATGAAATTATGAAAGATTATTTCCGAGATTTATTAGTGGATAATATTGAAGAAGCTAAAGTTATTCTTACAGGTGTACCATTTGATAAAAATGCTTCAATTGGAAAAGGTGCATCAAAAGCTCCACAAGTTATGCGTGAATTATCAGCATCGGAACCTGCTTTAAGCATGGATGGAGATGACATAAGTGCATGTAAAATCTATGATACTGGTGATGTTGCTTATGAAGGAGAAGATGATATTACATATTTTGCTAAAGTAAGTAAACATTTAGATGAAACACTTAATACAAATAAATTTAATTTAGTTGTTGGTGGTGATCATTCTATTGCTATAGCTAGTGAATTGTCATTTTTAAATTACGCTAAGAAACATAATAAGAAACCATTAATTATACATATCGATGCTCATCCTGATATTTGTGATGTATATGAAGGTAGTAAATATTCTCATGCTTGCCCAATCAGAAGAGCAATTGATAATGGATATGCTACTGAAGATATTATTCTTATTGGTATTAGAGGATTTGAAAAGCAAGAAGTAGAATATTTTGCTATTCATCCAGAAATAAAGATGTTTAATGCTAATTTTATTCATAACAATGGTATTGAACCGATATTTAAATATTTAAAAGAAACAATTAGTGATGATTATATGGTATATTTATCTTATGATATCGACGCAAATGATCCAAGTTTTGCTCCAGGAACTGGAACACCAGAAGCATTTGGCGTTAATAGTTTAGATATTATGAAAATACTTTGTTTCATTGTTAGAAACTTTAATGTGCCAATGATGGATATTGTGGAAATCGCTCCACCACTTGATGTAAATGATATTACCACTTGGTTAGGTATTAAAGATTTATATGAAGTGTTTAAACAATTATTACTAAAGGAGTAACTGATTTATGAAGAAGCATGTAATGTTTGATTTTTATGGTGCAAATCAACATCAATTAGATGATATAAAACACGTTAATGATTTATTAACCAAATTATGTTTTAATCTTGATTTACAACCAATTTGTCCACCACAACTAATTCCATATTATTATGGAAAGGTTAAAGAAGATATTGGTGTTTCGGCATTTATATTATTAGAAGGCGGACACGTTACTATCCATACTTTCCCATTAAGAGAATGCTATTTCGTTGATATATTTGCAGAGACTGATTTTGACGATAATGCTGCCTATCAATTTTTCTTAAAAGAATTACCTTTTGACGAAAAGAATTCTATTAAAAATGTGAAAGATCGTTCTATTCGTAAGTTTGAAATGTTACCTTATGAATCGGATGTTGATTTTGGTCCACACGTAATGACAGAAATTAAAGCACATACTACTCCAACAATGGAAGTATTATTCGACTTCTTAGAAAAAATAGTTTATGAAATTAATATGGATCCTATTACTCGTCCATTTGTTTTAAAATCAAGAATTAATAACCCAAAATATTTAAGTGCAATTATAGTTATTGCTCAATCACATATTGCAATTCATTATAATTACAAAACTAAATTTATGTACGCAGATATCTTCTCTTGCGCACCATTTGATTACACTAATATTGATAAAATCTACGCTCCATTAGGAGAAGTAGTATCTAATGAATTAACCGCTCGCGGAAGCAAACATATTTACAAAGTAAAATCTAAAGTATCAAAAACTGATTTACGCGCGAATATGCGTTGGCAAAAGGCGATAAAGAAATAGTATGAATATTACAGTTTATTTAGGCGCTAATGAGGGTAATGACCATTCTTTAAAGAAAGCAGTCGCGGATTTTGGAACTTGGATTGGTAAAACTAATAATACATTAGTCTATGGCGGTTCCCGTATCGGCTTAATGGGTGTTATTGCAGAAAACGCTCTGAAAAGTAACGCTAAAGTTATTGGCGTTGAACCAAGATTCTTTGTAGAAAAAGAATTACAAAATGATGATTTAAGTGAATTAATTGTTACTGAAAATATGTCAGAACGTAAAGCAAAAATGATTGAATTAGGTGATGCTTTTGTGGCTTTTCCTGGCGGAACAGGCACATTAGAAGAAATATCTGAAATTATGTCGATGGTTTCTTTAAATCACACTAATGCACCATGTATTATTTTTAATCTTCATGGTTATTATGATGGACTAAAAACTTTACTTGATAAAATGATTGAAATGGATTTATCTTCAATAGAAAGACAAAAAGGTATTTATTTTGTCTCTACATTAGAAGAAGTAGAAAAGATTTTACTTGCCAAAACATTTTGATTAAAACAATAAATCCTAATTCAATATTTGCTTAATTAAGTAGTATTAATTACAAAATTTTGTATCCAAATTTTACTATAATGCTTGTAGGTTACTTTAACGAAGATGATTAATAAGTTCTGTATAAAAAATTATGGAGGAGTGAATTGATATGCTTAATATAATTAAAACGCCATCAAATGATGAATTTTTTAGTCTTGTAAAAAATTCTGAAAAAAATATATATTTATGTGCACCATTTATAAAAAAGGAAATCGTCGATAAAATATTAGATGCTAGAAAAGATGGAATAACAATGGTAGTTATTACATCTTCAAATATATCTAATTTTTTATGTGGATCTCTTGATATATCGGCAATAAAAGAATTAATTAATCAAGGTGTTACAGTTAGAAATTATCAAAATTTGCACGCAAAAATATACATTTTCGATAGAGAAAAGGCATTAGTTACATCAGCAAATTTAACAAATAATGCTTTATACAACAATTATGAATATGGAGTTTTGATTGAAAACGATGAAATTATCAATCAAATTTATGAAGATTATCAAGAAATGCTTGATAATGAAGATTGTGGTACTTTTAATATTAGTTTGTTAAATAATCTTGAAAAAATAAAACGACAAATTAAAAAAAGACCAATAGTAAATGTTGATTTTGACAATGACACAATCATTATTGAAAAGAAAAATATTTTAACTAAAAATATGTCTTCTTGGCAAAAAGATATTTTTGAAATAGTTAATGAATTTGATGAAAATATATTTCTTATAGATGATATTTATCGTCGCGAGAATGATTTAAAACTAAAGCATCCCAATAATAATTTTATAGAAGCAAAAATTAGACAAATCTTGCAACAATTAAGAGATATGGGATTTATTAAGTTTGTGAGTAAGGGAAAATATAAGAAGTTATGGATTGATAAATCGAAAGTGAGTGAGAATTAAAATGAAATATATTGAACAGTTAGAAATTGCAAAAAAAGAAAAATTAAATACTACTAAGCTATTTATTGCTTATGAAATGGAAGCTTTATTAGGATCTAATAAAAATAAAATTAGCGAAGATAAATATGAAGAACTTTGCTCTATTGTGTACGAACATTATTTGAATATTGACTATTCTTCAATTAACGATGTGGTACAAATTGTCTATGACTTATATTTAGATAATAAAAAAATTTCTGAAAGTATTATTCGTGAAAAACTAGAAACTATGTATTTATAATTTGAATTATAAACCAAATAGATAAATAAAAGGCTTATCAATTATTAGGTGGAGTTCAAATTGAAAAAATACTATCAATCAAAATAATTATTTAATAATTAAAATTAATTTGTTATACTTTATGTCAGTAAGAAAGAGGTGGTATTTATGGCATTTGATCAAAAGAAAATACGTAATTTTTCTATTATTGCACATATTGATCATGGTAAATCCACTTTAGCAGATCGAATTTTAGAACTTACTGGTAGTGTGGATAAACGTGAAATGAAAGAGCAACTACTTGATTCGATGGATTTAGAAAGAGAACGTGGAATTACAATTAAACTTAATGCGGTTACTCTTAATTATGTTGCAGACGATGGAGAAACATATATATTTAATTTAATTGACACTCCGGGACACGTCGACTTTACTTATGAAGTATCTCGTTCTTTAGCGGCTTGTGAAGGCGCTTTGTTAGTTGTTGATGCCACGCAAGGAGTAGAAGCTCAAACATTAGCAAATGTCTATTTAGCAGTTGATAATGATTTAGAAATTATTCCAGTTATTAATAAAATTGATTTACCTTCCGCTCATCCTGAATTTGTTAAAAAAGAAATTGAACAAAGAATTGGTATTACGTGTGATGATGCGGTTGAAGTATCCGCTAAAACGGGACTTAATGTTGAACAAGTCTTAAAAATGATTGTGAAAGATATTCCTGCTCCAGTAGGTGATATTAACGCTCCATTAAAGGCTTTGATATTTGATTCAAATTATGATGCATACCGTGGTGTTGTCATTAATATTCGCTTAAAAGAAGGACAAGTTAAAGTTGGAGATGTTATCCATCTTATGGCGGCTAATAAAGATTATTTAGTTACTGAACTTGGTATTCGTACACCAAAAGAAGAAAAACGTGATGTTTTATACGCCGGTGAAGTTGGCTATTTATGCGCCCAAATTAAAGATATTAAAGACGTTCATCCAGGTGAAACAGTAACCTTAAAAAATAATATGGCACAAGAACCTTTACCAGGATATCGCCATATTAATCCAATGGTATTCTGTGGTTTATACCCAGTTGATTCTAAAAAATATGGTGATTTAAAAGAAGCTTTAGAAAAATTATGTTTAAATGATTCATCTTTACAATTTGAACCGGAAACATCCCAAGCTCTAGGATTTGGATTTAGATGCGGATTCTTAGGCTTATTACATATGGATGTTGTGCAAGAACGTTTAGAAAGAGAATATAACATTGATTTAATATTAACTGCACCATCGGTTATTTATAAAGTAAAACTTACTAATGGTGATATTATCAATCTTGATAACCCTTCAAAATTACCTGATTCCTCATTAGTCAAAGCAATTGAAGAACCTTATGTCAACGCCTCAATAATGACACCAAAAGAATATGTTGGTCCAATTATGGAGTTATGCCAAGAAAAAAGAGGAATTTACACCGATTTAGAATATTTTGATGATACGCGTATGATTTTAAAATATGAAATACCATTAAGTGAAATTGTTTATAATTTCTTTGATAAACTTAAAAGCTATTCAAAAGGTTATGCTTCATTTGACTATGAATTAAGTGAATATAAAGAATCTAATTTAGCTAAAATGGATATCTTATTAAATGGACAACCAATTGATGCTTTATCATTAATTGTTTATAAACCATCAGCGTATACTCGCGGAAACTTAATTACAAGAAAACTTAAAGACGTTATTCCTCGTCAACAATTTGAAGTACCAGTTCAAGCGGCCATAAGCGGAAAAGTTATTGCTCGTACTGATATTAAAGCAATGCGAAAAGATGTTTTAGCGAAGTGTTACGGCGGAGATATTTCTCGTAAAAGAAAACTTCTTGATAAACAAAAAGAAGGTAAAAAACGTATGAAAAAAATTGGTTCTGTGGAAGTCCCACAAGAAGCGTTTATGTCTTTACTTTCTATCGATGATGACGAATAAGCACGAATTTCGTGCTTTTTTTGTGTTTTATGTCGCATTTTGTTAGTAGATTTTTAGTAAATATTTAGTTTTTATGTAGAATATAACTTGTAAATTTGTTACAATTAATTCCGAGGTGAAGCCTATGGGTAACGAAAACCTGGCATTCAAATATTCTAATGACATATACGCAACAAGAAAACAAGTATCACAAATGCTTGGAATTTCTAACATTGATAAGTTCTGGAATGATATTATTTCTTATCGTAGTCATTATACTTTAAGTTTAAATTTAAGAAACATCGAAAGAATGCCAATGAATTTAGTATTATCACCAAAAATACTTGATGATTTAGTAGCAAAAGAACGTAAATTATCAAAATTAATGGTAAAATTCGGCAAATTAAGCGATGATGATTATGTTAAATATTCAGTAAGAAACAATCAATATAATTTAATTCTTACAAATATTGCCGAAAAATATCATATTGATTTTTCTGAAGGATTATTAAATCTTATCATTAGTGGTAATGCTTCTTCATTAACACCAAGTCAAAATATCTTGTTAAATTATTATCAAGCACTACACCATATTGAAACTCGTTTTTATGATCCAATTGATGAAAAATTATTAAGAACACTATTAGGATATTTAGTATCATCAAATGATGAAAACATTTATCGTAAAGAAGAAATAGAAGATGCCTCATCAAGAATTATTATTGATCGTATTTATAGTGCAGCACCAGTTGAACGAATTGTTCCAATGATGAATGATTTATTTGATTTTCTTAATAATAATAACAATTGTCCAGCCTTAGCTAAAGCAATTGTGGCTTTCTATTATGTAATGATGATTAAACCATTTGATTTCTTTTCCGAAGAAATGGCCACCTTACTTGCTAAATACGTTTTAGCGCATAATGACTTTGAAGAGCCTAGTGTACTTATTGATTTTGAGTGTTTCATTAATAATTATCAAGAAGATGTTAATTATATTATGAAAGAAGTAAATAAAACTAATGATGTAACATATTTATTAACATTTATGTTAGACAAAATAACTGAACACATTGATAATATGTCCTCATCAATTGAAGTGAGCAATTCTCAATCAATTGAAAAGGAATTCTTTAAAAGTGAACTAGATAAAAGCGAACCAGAAGAAAAAATTGAAAAAAAACATGTAGAAGTAGTGGAAAGTCAAGAAGATTTGTTGCATAATGTTGATTATGAGGTACGTGTTGCACTTCCTAAACTTCCAATTGGATTAGATGAACGTAACGCTAATGCAATCGCGGAGCACTTATTAGAAATGAAACCGAACCTTAAACGCGGCGAAGCACAATTTTATGCTCGACACTGTACAATTGGTAAATATTACACCATCCAACAATATAAAGAAATGAATGAATGTGCTTATGAAACAGCGCGTACATCTATGGATAATTTGGTTAGTGAAGGATTTTACCAAAAAGAAATGATTAAAAATAAGAAGTATGTATATACTCCAATTCCAAGAAAGTAGGTATTTATTATGTTTTTAACGATGCATCCGTTATTATTTATCGTAGTTATTTTAGCTTTTTTCGGTCTTATTGCTCTTATTGTTTTCGTTTTAAGAAAACATTTACCAAGTCTTCGTGATGATGGAGAAAAACCTGCTACTAAAGAAGAAGCAGCAAAAGAAGCTCTTGATCGTATTTTAGTTCCTATCGAAGATAACGATGAAAATAAAGAAAAAGAAGATTCAAAAGAAGAAAATAATGAAAAGAGTGAATAGTTTATATATTCATATTCCGTTTTGTACACATCTTTGTGAGTACTGTGATTTCACAAAGATGTTTTATTTACGTCCTTTTGTTAATAAATATATTAAATTTTTAGTTAAAGAAATTGATA
>CALBGF010000208.1 GCA_937893635.1 uncultured Mollicutes bacterium
AATATAGTAATGGCTTAATAGTAGAACCAGTTTGTCTTAATGATTTAGTCGCGCGATTAAACTGCGAATTATCATAGTTAACGCCACCATTGATAGCTAAGACATCACCACTATTAGGCTTCATTATTACAACTGCAACTTGGCTTTCGTTTTCATTAATTTGATATGATTTGATAATATTATTGACAATGTTATTTGTTTTTACATCAAGAGTGGAATTAATAATTACTCCTTTTTTCTTATAATTTGATTTTAAAACATTATTATTTTTTAATTCATCAATAATAGCATCATAAAAATATAAAGTGTTTCTATTACTAAATTGATATTTTTTGTTAAAAGCAAACTTTAAATTTTCGCTTATTGCCAAATCATATTCTTGATTATTTATTTTATTTTGATTAAGCATTTTCTTTAACACTTGCTTTTGTTTTGCTATACTTTTTTCTATATCAACATCAGGAGAATAATGTGAAGGAGAAGAAATGATTCCTGCGAGTAAAGCTGATTCACCTAAAGTTAGTTGATTAGGTTTTTTATTAAAAAAGTAATTACTTGCTTCTTCAATTCCATAAATATTATGGCCAAAATATATACAATTCAAATATGCTTCTAAAATTTGCTCTTTGCTATAACTAAGTTCAATTTTTCTTGCAATAATAGCTTCTTTTAATTTTCTCATTATACTTTTTTCATTATTTAAATAAATTGTTCGCGCTAGTTGTTGCGTGATTGTAGAACCACCAGCTACAATTTTTTGACTTTTAATATTATCAATTAAACTAGCAACAATACGGCGATAATCCAAACCATTATGAGAATAAAATCTTTGATCTTCGGAAGCTATGATTGCGGATTTGAAATATGGCGATATTTGCTCTAAATTTACATAATTAGATAAATCATTATAATGATAAGTAAAAGCATATTCATTGTTTTGGTCATTAATTACATATTCTTCATTATGACCTAAAATTACACTTGGCCCAATGAATATTATGGCGTTCATTAATAAAGCAATAATAACGGGGATAATTAAAATAGCGGAAATAATTTTTTTAGTTTTTTTCTTTTTCATATTTATATTTTTGCTTTTTATCTTAATTTTAAACATACTTTTATCTTGTGATAAAAAAACGTATAATTACTTTGGTGATATTATGATAAGCGATTGTGTTAAAGTTAAAATTGAACAACATCAAATTGTTGATGATATAGATGACAAAATATTTTTTGATGGCAAAGCCATTTTTAAAAATAATTATGTGCAAGTTTGGTTGTTAGATAAAAATAATTTAGTTAATTATTTGTTAGTTAAAAAAATTGATACAAAAACATTTAACTTATATTTTCATCAAAATAAGACACAAATCTTGCTTAAAGTTGGTATACCTTCTATATTTAATTATCAAACTAAGGAAGGCGCTTTAATGCTAGAAGCCACTTTAATTGAAGGCGTTTTACATAACGAGCAATTATATTTAAAGTACCAATTATCAAGTAATAAAAAAACGATTTCAATTAATACTTTGTTAATTAATTCGTGCAAATAATTTGATTTGGACGATTTGCTACGCAAAAAAACAAAAAAAAGACAATATTACCCCAATTTATATTGAAATTTTTTGAAAAATAGTTCATTATTATTTAGGTTACTCCTTAATAGTTATACTATTAAGCGCAAAGTAAGACTGAGTTAGGAGGAAAAACATGTCAAACAAATCAATGGTAGATATTGCATATGATTATGCAAAACAATTCAAAGATCCTGTTCCTTTTAAAGATTTATGGGCAGAGGTTGTTAAAGAATTAGAATTAAGTGAAGAAGAAGCTCAAAATAAAATTGGTATCTTCTATACTAATCTTTCATTAGATTGCCGTTTCCATAGTGCTGGTGACAATACTTGGATGTTACGTTCAAGAATGTCATTTGATGATGCAACTGCAGATTTATTCTTTGTTAAAGATGATGTTAATGATTCTGATTATGAAGACGAAGATGAAGATTATGAAGATTCTAATGATGAAGATGAAGATGACGACGAAGATGATGAAGAAGAACACGATGAAGATGAAGATGATTCAATAGATAGCGATATCTATGATAACGAAGACGAATAAACATTATACTTAAAGGAGATTGAAAATTATGTGTTTAGTAAGTATGAAAGAAATGTTAATTAAAGCAAGAGAAGGACATTATGCAGTTGGTCAATTTAACATCAACAATCTTGAATGGACAGAAGCTATTCTTGATGAAGCACAAGCATTAAATGCTCCAGTTATTCTTGGTGTATCTGAAGGCGCCGCTAAATATATGGGCGGTTGGTTAGTTGTTTCTGCAATGGTTAAGGCTTATATCAAGTCCAAAAACATTACTGTACCAGTTGCATTACATGTTGACCATGGTAGTTCATTTGAAGTTGTGAAGGCTGCAATTGACGCTGGTTTCTCATCAGTTATGATTGATGCTTCACATTTCCCATTTGAAGAAAATATTGAAATTACTAAGAAAGTTGTTGAATACGCTCATGCAAGAGGAGTTTCTGTTGAAGCTGAATTAGGCCGCGTTGGTGGACAAGAAGACCACGTTGTTGCTGAAACAATGTATGCTGATCCAGAAGAATGCCGTATTTTAGTTGAAAAAACAGGTATTGATTGCTTAGCACCTGCTCTTGGTTCAGTACATGGACCATATCATGGTGAACCAAAATTAGGCTTTGATGAAATGGCTTATATTAATAATTTATTAAAGATGCCTTTAGTACTTCATGGCGGATCAGGAATTCCTGATGACCAATTAAGAAAAGCAATTGATCGTGGAACAGCAAAAATTAATGTTAACACTGAATCTCAACAAGCTTGGACAGCAATTGTTCGTGAAGTATTAGAAAAAGACAAAAACGTTTACGACCCACGTAAAATCATTGGTCCTGGTAAAGAAGGAATCAAGAACGTTGTTCGTGCTAAATGTGAAGTTTTCGGTTGTATTAACAAAGCTAACTAGTGATGATTTAAGAAATGCCCATTTGGGCATTTTTGTTTCTTTGTAGAAAGTAGGTTATTATGGAGAAAAAAATATTTGAAAAAATTAAAGCAAACGATATCATTACCATTTTTGGACATGTGCAACCAGATGGCGATTGTTATGGTTCACAAATTGGCTTAAAAGATGCAATATTAGCCACTTTCCCAAATAAAAAAGTTTATGTTTTAGGTTCAGGACTTCCAAAATTTTTTAAAAGAATGAGCCCAATGGATGAAGTTGATGATGCGACGATAAAAAATTCTTTAGCTATTGTTTTAGATGTTGCTAATAAAGAACGCGTTGAAGATCAAAGATTTTTGACTGCAAAAGATATAGTTAAAGTAGATCACCATATTTATGTCCATACTTATGGTAGTGTTGAATTAATTGATAACTATGCCATTGCAACGGCACAAATCATAGCCCGTATTATTGAACGTAATGAAATGAAAATTACACATATAGGTGCCGAAGCTTTAATGTTAGGAATTATTACTGATTCTGGACGTTTTCAATATGGTGCCACTAATGCGGAAACATTTCATTATGCAGAAATGTTAATGAATAATGGTGCAAGTTTACATGGTATTTATGATATTCTTTATCAAATGGATTTGAATGATATTCGTTTTAAAGGATATGTATTAAGTCATTTTGTAACTGGCGATAAAGTATGCTATTACAAAATGTCAAAAGAAATAATTAAAGAATTAAATGTTGATGCTGATTATGCTGCGAGTTTTGTAAATCTTATCGCTGATATTGAAGGATATCCTATTTGGTGTTCTTTTGCTGAATATGAAGATGGAAGAATTCGTGTAGAACTAAGAAGCAAAAAAATCGATTATAATGTTCAACAAGTTGCTAAAAAATATGGCGGAGGCGGTCATATTCAAGCCGCGGGATGTCGTGTTAATTCATTTGAAGAGACTGATAAAATAATTGCTGATTTAGTTTTATTAGCAAAGGGGGAATTTTAATGTATCAAAAAGAATTAGAAACTGCAATTGAAGCAGGATTAAAAGCCAAAGAAAAAATATTAGAGATTTATCATACACATTTTGATGTGGAAATAAAATCTGATAATTCTCCTGTTACACAAGCTGATAAACTTGCAGATCAAATTATAAGAGAAACATTAAGTAAGAAATTTTCTAATTATGCGTTTTTAACCGAAGAATCTGAAGATAATTTAGAGAGAAGAAAAAACGATTATGTTTGGATTGTTGATCCAGTTGACGGCACTAAAGATTTCGTGGCTAAAGATGATGAATTTACAACTAATATTGCTTTAGCTTATAAAGGAGAAGTAGTTGTCGGTGTTGTTTTTGCACCTGCTTTAGATGTTTATTACTACGCCACTAAAAATGAAGGCTCATTTAAAGTAAGCAAAGGAATAGTTACTCCAATTCACGTTAATAATAAAACAAATGATTTAACTGTATTAACTTCGGTGTTTCATCAAACAAAAAACGAATTAGATATGATTAGTAAATATCAAGATAAAATTAAGAGTGTTAAAAAAGTAGGATCATCATTAAAAGCATGTCGTATTGCTGAAGGTTTAGCGGAAATTACTTATCGTTTAAGTGATGGTACAAAAGAATGGGATACTGCTGCGATGCAATTAATTGTCGAAGAGGCCGGCGGAGTGATGGTTAAGCCAAATGGTGACCGTATTACTTATAATCGTGTTGATGTTTATAACCGTGAAGGTTATATTATTACAAATCGAAGAGAAAATATTTTATTATAATGATTATGCCACATCAAATTGTGGCATTTTCTTTTCCTTAATTAAGTATAGAAAACATTATCTTTTCATATTCTTATAAGGGGAATATTTTTATGCGCATTTCTAATTTAGGTAAAGCATGTATTATGATTGCTTTTTTAATATTTTCTACCATATACGCTTTATTTATTACTAGCAATCAATTAAAACCACATATAATGAACTATGCCTTAGAACAATCTAAAAAAGTGACATCGACAATTGTGGTGGATGTGATTGAAAAATTATGTGAAGAAGAAAATTTAGATAACAAAGAATTAGTTAGTTATGATGCGAAAGATAATAATATTTCAACAATGAACTTTGATACTAAATATTTGAATCAGTTTTTAAAATCCGCCACACAAAAAACTTTATTAAAACTAAAAGAAATAGAAAAAGGTATATATGACACAAATTATTTTAATGATTCGAAAATAAAAAAAGGAAATAATGGAATAGTATATGAAATACCGATAGGATTAGTAACTAATAATATAATACTAGCTAATGTGCATGGAACGATACCTGTTAAATTTTCTTGTTTAGGAAGCGTAGAAGGTAATATTGTGGCAAAAACAAGCTCTTTTGGTATTAATAATGCTTTAATTAATATTTCATTAAATATGTCTATTGATAATCGTGTCATTGTTCCTTTAGCAAGCGAATTACAAAATATTGAAGTAGAAATACCAATATTTATGCATGTTATTAATGGGGCAGTGCCAAGTTATTATTTAGGAAGCAAAACAGTATGTCAAGATATATCAAGTGAGGTGGAATTATAATGCGTGCATTTATATTTGATAAATATGGATATTATGAAGATGATGAATATGCAAGTGAATTTGATTATCAAGGATGGCATTTTAAATTAGAAAAAACTGATCGTAATGAAGAAGAATTAGAAGAACTGAACGAATATGTCAAAAGATTAGAAAATCTTTTCTTTAATAGCGGTGTAAGCATTATTAAAAATCGCGATGGTAATTTGTTAAGTAAATCCGAATTTGGAGATTGTGCATTGGTTTCTATTAAAAATCGTAAAATGGAATTAAATGATTTACTTCAAATGCATACTTATTTTAAAGACAATCAAGATCAAGAATATACGGTAAAAGAAATGTTAAAACTTTGGGAAGATAAAGTTGATTTAATTAATGAAAAAGTAATTCCATCAATAAAAATAGGAGATTATCGTTATGAAGAAATAATGACTTCAATAATATTTGCAATGGGTTTAGCGGAAAATGCTATGCAATATTTAGCCGAATTAGAACTTGATTTGGGTGACAAAATTAATAGCATCACTTTGACACATAAAAGATTATATACTCTTTCTAGTTATGAATTTTTCTCACCATTTAATTTAATCATTGATAATCCAATGCGTGATTTAGCAGAACTATATAAATCATCAATTTTAAATAATGAAAGTTTATTAAATACATTAAATTATTATAATCCTAGTAAACAGGATGTCTCTCTCTTATTAGCGCGCATCTTATTTCCAACAACATTTTTTGATCAATTAGATGATTATTATGTGCTAAGAAAAGATGTTAAATCTAATGTAATCACTTATAAAGATAACGCTAATGCGCTTTTAAATAACTTGAAAAATTTAGAACAAAATCTAACTCAAAAATATGGAATAAGGCCGATTAAATGGCTAAATTAGCCATTATTTAATTCTAGTAAAAATTGACTACAATAAATTGGTTTGTTATAATAAGTTAGAAAATAAGAGGTAATCACATGAAAAAAAGATTAAAACTAGCCGTTGTTTTGACGACACTTCTAACGGCTTTAAGCTCATGTGAGTTTTCTTTTGGTGGTAATTCTAATTCTACAAGTAAAGACAATTCATCGACGTCGTCAAAAACATCGAATTCTATCGATTTAACACCTAATGGTATCGCAATTAGTGAAAGTATTGTTGATTTAAGTGTTGGAGAGACACATAAATTAACTGCAAATTTATTGCCACTTGGTGCCGAAGGCGGCGAAATATCTTGGCGTAGCGAAAATGAAAATATTGCAACTATTAGCGATGGCTTAATTACTGCAATAAATGTTGGCACAACTAATGTTTTTGCTAGTTTTGGTGACTTTGAATCTAATTGTAAAATTATAGTTAATGAAGATAATCATTCATCTACTGGAGAAGTTCATTTATATGCCATGAATGACTTTCATGGTTCAACTGTTGAACAATCTGTAACTTATGGCAAAGAATATGGAATTTTAAAAAATGGATCATTCTTCAAAAGCAAAGGCCAAGAAGATAATACTTTAATATTTAATTCTGGGGATATGTGGCAAGGATCAATTGAATCTAATTCTAATTATGGTGAATTTTTAACTAAAGCTATTAATAATATTCAATTTGATTGTTTTACTTTAGGAAATCATGAGTTCGACTGGGGCGGAGAATATATTGCTAGTAATAAGCAATTAAGAGACTCTACAACAGGATATCAAACGCCTTTTTTAGCGGCAAATATATATAAATATGATATTAATAAGAAGAAAGTGTTGGAACACGCTGATGAATTAGGACAAGAATATGTTATACGTAATCTTGAAAATGGCTTAAAAGTAGGAATAATAGGCGTAATAGGCTCTGATCAAATTACTTCAATTTCTTCACAATTTGCGGATTCTTACACATTTATTGATCCAACTACTGTAGTTAAAGAATTATCCGATGAATTAAGAACTGAAAAGAAATGTGATGTTATAGTTGTTGATGCCCATGCTTCTATTGAACAAATTGGTTATGATATTACAAATATTAGTCCAAATACTAATAAAAAGTATGCTGATGCTGTATTTTGTGCTCATTCCCATCAATACGAAAAAGAAAGTTATAATGGCGTGCCTTATGTACAAGCCAGTTGTAATGGTAAAGCATATGCGGAAATTCATTTAAGTGTTAATGATGGAGTAGTAAGTGTTAAATCATATAATAATTATGGTAATGAACTTAAATATGTTAATAGCATTGATATGGAACTTAAATCATTATATGAGTCTTATAAAAGTACAACTGATGAAATTGGTAATGAAGTCTTAGGCACAATAAATGATACAATGTCTTCTGGAACAAGCGATGAAGCATCTTTACCTAAACTCGTTACAAAAGCGATGGCTAAAGAGGCTTTAGCGCAAGGATTTAATATTGATTATGCAATTTGTAATCAAGCACGTGCCGATTTGACTAGTGGTCAAATTACTTATGCCGAGTTAGCAAAATCACTACCATTTAATAACGAACTTTATATTCTTAAAGTTCCAGGAGATAAATTAATTTATCAATGTAGTAGATATAATAGTTTCTATCGAGTATCTGATGAAGAACCAAGTAGAAATAAAACATATACAATTGTAGTGATAGACTATTTAGCCTTCCATCGTAATAAAAATCGTGAATATGATTATTTTGCTGGATTTGAATATGTTGATAAATTAACAAAAGAAGGATCTCCTTTTTATACTTATCGTGATGTAGTCGCGGATTATTTCCGTGAATATAAAACAATTGATACAAGCAAATTCACTTCTTCAAGTGATACAAGGTTTACATTAACCCCAAGTAAAAAAGATGGTAATGTTAATGAAAGCCCAGCATATAAAAAATAAAATATTATTATTAAAATTAATTAGCAATCAAATAAATAATGATTAGATTAAAAGTCACTAAATAAAAATGGCCCTACAAATTAGTAAGAACCATTAATTAGTGACTTTTTTATTTGATGTCTTTTTGTGTTGGACGTTCACTTGCTAACTTAACACCAATTACGCCAGGAACTTCTTCCATAAGGATAACTTCAATGCCTTGTGAGATAGTGGTATCCATCATCATACAATCGGCACAAGCCCCAATCATATTAATATAAACAATGCCATCTTCAAAAGCGACGAATTCGACATCTCCACCATCACGGCGAATAAATGGGCGTAATTTATCTATTGTTAATTGAATTTGTTCTTCGATACTTACCATAAAAATCTCTCCTACATTGATTAATAATATCACTTTTTATTTTGTATTAAAACCCAAAATTTAAAATTAAATTTTAAATAATATCATTTTTTTGCATTGAATATAGCCTAAAACAATATATACTATAAGTAGAAAGTAGGTAAGATTATGAAATTAATAAAAAAATTAATAACGTTTCTTATAACGATTGTTGCAATTGTCGCAGTTGCGGTTATTGGCGGTTATGTTTATGTTCGAATCAATTATGGTATTGATTTATTTAATACTGTTTCACAATTAAAAGTGTTAAGTGAAAAAGTTGATGAATCAAAACTATGCCCAGAAGCATTTGACAAAGTTAATGATATGAAAGATGTTCAAGAAATGGTAAATAAATCTGTAGAAAACATGATTGAATATAGTGAAGAAAATTATGTGGTTAACTTAGAAAATTTGCCAGAAGATATGAAAGCAATCATTAAACTAAGTGATAAACAAGTTGGTGCATTAGCTAATCAAGTAAGTTATCAACAAACTGGTGGAGTTATATCTGTTGGCAATAAATCTATTAATTATGAGTTAAAACAAATTGATTTTAGTAATATCACAAGTAATGGAAGTACGGATTTTAATATTGTTGTGCGTTTAGATTTAGCCACTGTTAAAGATGAAATGAATGGTTTTCCTTTAAAATATTTAAAAAAATATGTTCCGGATTATTTCTATGTTTCTTCAACAGTGAAAATTAATAAAGTAGAAGATATACCATTTGATTATGAACTTGAACATCAATCATTAACGATTAATAATTTAGATAAGGACGGAACAGATGATTTATTTAATACTTTAGATAAAGTGTTCAAATTTGGAAGTGCTGAATCGTTAAATTTGAAAGTTGGAAAAACCGTTGTAGGTGCTTTGATTGGTAATGAAGAGAATCCAGGTTTTGCTTATGCATTAAGAAACAAAGGAGCTTCAGATTTTAAATTTGTCGAAGAATCTGGCGTAGATTATTTTGTTGTGAATATTTAAAATTAAAACTTATATAACCCGCTTGTTTTTGAAGATAAGTGGGTTTTTATATAGCAATTTTGTTAATGCGCAGAAAAAAATCATTTTCCTTAAGTGAAAAGTTAAATTCCAGTTTAAAAGCGTGCAAAAAAAGTGGAA
>CALBGF010000209.1 GCA_937893635.1 uncultured Mollicutes bacterium
TATATATTAAATCCTTGTTTTCCTAAATATTTAGTAAAAGTTGATGTAATCAATAAAAAGTATTACTATCCGCTCATCATTGAGCTAAGCAATTTTGAACGTTTAAGAGGCGAAACATCTATCCAGCATTAGATGTATTTGATAATTTTATAAAATTGTGATTAAAAAGAACAAAAAGTTAACAGATTCTTTATGCCAGTATCACAAAAATAAGAATTGAGAGGTAAAAAACAATGAATAATAAAACAATAAATAAGAAGATTTATATTGATAAGGAACAAGTTCTAGATAATGAATATGCATTAAGTGAAATAGAAGAAGTGGTTTTTTCAGCAAAAGTAAAATCCTTAGGAAATCGTGCGTTTTTTCTATGCGCTAAATTAAATAGCGTTATTTTTGAAGGAGATGCTATTGAAATGGGATATGAGTGCTTTTCTGGGTGCAAATCTCTTAAAAATATCAAACTACCAAGAATGACACATGTTCCTTTTAAGTGTTTCTATGGCGCAGCATTAGAAGATATTGAGTTTCCTAATAATTTAATCGTTATCGATGCTTATGCTTTTAGCATGTGCAAATTTAAAAAATTGGATTTTCCAGAGAGTTTGAAATCAATTGGATCTTACGCTTTTTCGTGTGGTGGGAATTTGAAAACAATAGATTTTAAAAATGTTGAGCATCTTGGCGATGGTACTTTTCAATGTTGTTCAATTGAAGAGTTTAAAATTGGACGAACCATTGAGTTGATTCCGTGTCGTTGTTTCGATACTTGTAATATTAAATATGTTGAAATTCTAGAGACTGTGCCACGTGGCGCGCTATATGAACATTGTAGAAATATAATAAAATTGGATGTTTTTTCCTTTTCTCAAAACCCTGATATGACAATCAAACTTCCTTATATGGTTAATTATAATGACATGGCATTCTTCGTAACAGATCATCCTTGGTTTAACGTACATATTAAAGAGCCTTACAAAAATATGAAAATACTTCTTCCTGATGAAGATGGTATAGGCGATGAATATCATGATTTTGATGGACATACTATACGTGTAACTAAATATAAAACTACAAATAATGATAAGAAAGATGAAACTATTTAACTCGGAAGTATAAAACTGATAAACAGGATTGAAATACAATGAAATCAAATGAAAATGGATTTATTGTCCTTATATAAGCACATAATTAAATAGAAAATTGTGCTTTATATAATACCTGTTATAATAAAACTATAAAGTGAGGATTTTTAATTATGAATAATTGCTTCAATTTCAACAACAAACAATCTTATATGGACTATATCCAAACATTATCTGATGAGGATATTATTCTTCAAAGAAAACTTATGTCAAATCTTTTAGACGATATTCAATCTAGATATCATGACATTAAATCAAATATCGAATTAAATATTATTCCAACATTGAAAAAAATCATTAGAAAAAGAAACATTTCCGAAGGTAATGAATGCTTTAAACAAATATTAGAAGATTCTTTTAATATGAGTATAAGAGATGAAGACTATCTTAAAAGCTTAAATAGCTACTCCAATTTTATTCGCGATGACGCTAATTGTAGTAGAGATGAGTCTATCCAAATTATTGAAAATACGTATAACCAAATCACTTCTGAAGATAAAAGTGGTGTTTATGATAAATGTCTTTCTTTAGTTACTTTAATCATTAATCAAAGCGCCATCTATATGTACAAACTCTATAATGTTGCTTTATTAAATGAGGAAGGATTAAAACCATTTTTAGCTGCTCCAAAAAATTTCTTTGGCGGTCTTAATGATAATGGTGAACCGGATTTAAAATATTCAGTAAGAAAATATATGTATCAAATACAATTCGATGTTAAATTTGTCGAAAATGACTTTTAGTTTTAGGAGGATTGTTTTAAGTTGGATATTCTAGCCTTAAAATTTTGGGAGCCAATTTTTAGAGTGCTTAAAATTGATGATGGCTGCCCAGTAAAGGTTGTTTATGGCTGCCCAGAAGGAAAAACATCTATTATTTATGATGATATAAGTAAAGCTAAGAATGTATTGGTTTATGGCACCACTGGAAGTGGAAAATCAATCTTTTTAAATGTGTTTGTTAAATGCGCTTCAATGTTCAATACTATTGAAGATGTAAGATTGGTTTTAGTTGATTCTAAAAGAGTTGAATTTAATCAATATAAGAATAGTGAATTGTTATTTTGTCCAATTATTAATAATGGTGATGAATTATTAGTTAAGATTAACGAATTAATTAATGAATGCAATAAAAGGAAAGATTTGGTTAAAAACAGCGACTTTGAAACTTTTAGAAAACAAAAGAATCAGCGTTTACCATATATTTTACTAGTTATTGATGAATATGCAGATATAGCAAGTAAAGAATTAAACAAAGCCTTATTAGAACTTATGAAGGATGGATTTAAATACGGAATCCATGTCATTTTATCAACGCAAAGAGTAAGTGAATTGATTGATGAAATTGATTTCTTTAAATCTTTCAAAACCATTGTTTGCCAAACTAATTATGATGAAAAAGTCACGCAAGAATTAATAGGCGATTATGTTGAATTAAATGGCAGTGGCGATTCTTTAGTTCTTCGTAACAAAGAACTAATAAGAA
>CALBGF010000210.1 GCA_937893635.1 uncultured Mollicutes bacterium
TAGATGAACACACAAAATCTCTTGTAAGTTACCTTCCTGATAAAACTTATATTGACGAAGAATTAAAAATCAAAAACGTTGTTGATATGTTTAAAGACTATTACAAAGATTTCAATATAGACAAAATGAATAATTTACTTGCTAATATGCATTTATCTATGGAATCAACAATTAAAACATTATCAAAAGGTAATAAAGAAAAATTACAACTCGCTTTAGTATTAGCGCGTGAATCAAAGATTTACATATTAGATGAGCCAATTGCAGGAGTTGATCCAGCACAAAGAGAATTTATTATAAATACAATTTTAGCAAGTTACGCTAAAAACGCAGTTGTAATTATTTCTACGCACCTAATTGAAGATATCGAAAGTATTCTAGATCGCGCAATATTTGTTAAATATGGTCACATTGTTTTAGATGATAGCGTTAATAATATTTGTGCACTCCATGAGAACAAATCTCTTAATGATGTATTCAAGGAGGTATTTAGATGTTAACTTTAATTAAAAACGACTTGATAAATACCAAAAAGAAATATATCGTTGCATTTATTGTGCTTTTAGCTTTAAGCATATTAACACCTTTAATGCTATTTGGTATTGATTATTATAATAATGAAACTACTCAAGAATTTTCAGTTATCCTTACTATTCTTATGTCTTTAGGGGCTTCTGCATTCTTTATAGTGGGCATTGTTCTTCTATCAATTGCCACTAAACAATTTAATAAATCAATGTTTTCTAGCCAAGGATATCTAACATTTACTTTGCCTTACAAAACTTGGCAAGTTATCTTATCTAAAGTAATCACCTTTATTATATGGTCACTAAGCTTTATTCTTATTTATTTTATTTGTCTAAATGTTATTGTGCTTGAAATTAATGGTATTTTAAAAATCCGTGCCGGTGGTGTTATTAAATTTTCCGAATTTTATCGACTTCTTTGGGAATTTATCAAAGATACTGCTGTTAGAAAGTATTATTCGTTAATTTTTGGTATTATTGATGGAACTAGTGAAGTAAATACTTTAGCAATAGTATTTTCAGTAATCAAATTAGTCTTATATATTCCTTTATATATTTGCTTAATACTTCTAACTTCAAGTATACTTGGTAGCAGCATATCTAAGAATACTAAATCATGGGTATATTCATTAATATTTATTGCTATTGCTTATTCATTATATTTTTTCAATAACGTTATTACTATCTTAATAGCCCGATATATTGATAGTCAAATTCTTCCGTACCTATATGATTTATTATCAGTTATTGCGATAATTGTTGGTAGTTTCTCCATATCTTTAAACTTATTAGAGAATAAATTAGAATTATAAAATATTAACAATTCCTGTATATTTTAAAAGTCATACTGAAAAGTATGATTTTTTTATACTTTAAGGATTTAAAATTAATTTTTTCAAAATTATATTTTGTATTCAACAATTAAACTTTTTATATTATTTTTTCTTGTTACTATTATTTTCTTGATTTTATAAAAGAAAATATAAATATTTGTATTTTTATTAAAGCGCGTTAAAATTTATTGCATAATTATTAAAAGTTGTTTAATATTATATTATAAGGAGTTAAGAAATTATGGAACTAAAAAGCATAACAGTAAGTGGTTATAGAAATATCTATAACACTACAATTAGTTTTAATGATTTAACCAGTTTATTGTCATCAAATAATTATGGTAAATCAAATCTTCTTACATCTATAGTGTTTGGTTTAACATTTATTCAGCAACATCCAAAAATAAAACAAAATATGATGGATGATGTAAAATGCATTCCTAATTTAAAAAAAATGGATAACAACATATTTTCTTTTACACTAGATGGAGAAACAATTTTTGAAGGTGAAAAATGTTTAATATCTTATTCATTCGCTTTTAATTGGGCTGAAACAAATGAATCTAATAACGGAAAAATTATTTTTGAACTTTTAAAGATTAAAAACGATAGTCAAATAGCCACAACATATATAACAAGAGAAAACAATTCCGCCTTATATAAACCATCAAGAACTGGAAGATGCACTTCTAGTATTTCTATTGAAAGTAATGAATTAGTTATAAATAAATTATTTGCATTTGATAATTTGTTTTATAATTCATTATTAAAAGAAATACAAAATATCAATGTATATGTTGATCGTCATTTTGATACCAATTTGGGATATGGCATTACTTTTATGAGCGAACAAGAATTAACTGATTTAACACTTAAACCAGAAATAAACATTCCAAAAACGCTTTATAGAATTAAGAAAAATCACAAAGATAAATTTACTTTACTTGTAAATGTTTTTACTTCACTTTTTCCATCTATAAAAAATCTATATGTGTATGAAACTAGTGCAATGATTGCACCACAAATGAAAATAAAATCAGATAATATAATTCAAAATTTTAGTGACAAATATTATTTGTTGTTTGTGGAAGATAAAAACATCAATTCACCAATTAATTTTTTAGCAATGTCTGATGGTGCTAAAAGAATTCTATTATTATTAACATTTGTTGTTTTAGCAGAACTTAACAATTATGATTTAATTTGCATTGAAGAACCGGAGAACTCAATACATCCAGGATTATTAAGAAAGTTTTTATATACTATTTCCGAATTATCAGGAAATACTAAATTATTATTTTCCAGTCATTCACCATACTTAATTAATTATATGCAACCTGAAAATCTTTATTTAGGATTACCAAATTCAAATGGTGTAGCAACATTTAAAAAACTAAAAACAAATACAAATGCCATGAAACGCTTAATAAAAAATATACAAAGCACTAATATGCAGTTAGGAGATTATCTATTCGATTTGATGAGCAGTTCTGATGATGATGACATCATGGAGCTTAGTTCTTATGTCGAATAGGAAGAAAACAATTGTAGTAATATATACCGAAGGTGAAACAGATAAAGTGTTTTACGATAGATTATTATCCTATATTAAAACAAAAGCAAATGGCAATAAATTTGTTGTTGATGAAATTAAAAAATCAAATATCTCTGGTATCGGAAATTTCAAAATAAAACTAATCAACAAATTTAAAAAAGAAATAAATATACAAAAATACAAAGACTATAACAAAATCGTTGTTTTATGTTATGACGAAGATGTTTTTGAGTTGGTTAACCAAAAACCGCCTATTGATAGAATTCAATTAGAAAAAGATTTGAAAGTCGAAGGAGCGCAAAAAGTTATTCATTTAGTTGCAAAAAGTTCTATTGAAGATGTATTTTTAATTGATATTGAAAATATTATAAAAACATTACATATATCACAAAAATCAACAAACAATTTGACTGGTAATGGTTTTCAAAAATTGAAAACTTTATATAAAAAAACAAATAACATATATGTAAAAGGTGCTAAAGTAGAACCTTTTGTTCATAAATTAGATATTGAAAAAATATGTAATGCACAATGTGAAATATATTGTAAATTATGCAATATATTATTAGGAAATAAAGGGTGCAAAAAATAATAAAATACCATAAATTTGCACACTTTTTAAAAGTCATACTGAAAAGCATGATTTTTTCTATTTGTTAAACTTTATTTTTTGTAAAAAAAATACTATCATATTAATGTTTGGAGGTGGCAATAATGCATATACTACTAAATGCTTTTGATACTAAAGATTTAATTGTTTTAATTATTGCTATCTTAATTCTCATTATTTTAATTGCTTTATGTAATTTCAAATTATTTAAAAAACATATTACTCACGCTTTATATTATCATCACTATAATAAAGCACTTATGAAATATGAAAAGAAATTAAATATTTCTTTAAAAAGCAAAAGAATACATATAAACACGCCTAATCGTATTAGTTATAATGATATCAATCGTAATATTGAGACTTTTGAAACAATTAATGAAAACTGTGTTGATTTAATTAATACCCATAATAAAAATAGTAAAAAGCGAACTAAAGATATTACTTTTGATTTAGAAGCTTTGCAACCTTTAAATAATCTTATTGATGTTCGTGGTTATAATGATGTTTATGAAGAAAAACTTATTAAAGATATTTTAAAGCATACTTTTATCAAAAAGAAATTACCAACAATTGATAAAATACTTCTTAAAACTTTTGGCGATGATAATTATTTTACATATAAAAACTACGTTATATTTGTATTAAACGATCGTTTAATTCGTATTGAAATTGATAAGAACAAATTAATTAAACCACGTGTATATCACTTTGATGATATTACTATTGATATGGAGCATATTAAAAAGACACGTTTATTTGATTACTTTCATATTGCCATTTGTTATGATGAAGAAATATTATTTGCTAAGAACATACGTTGCTTAATTAAAAATAATGAAATATATAAAAATATTATTGATTTAAGTGATTCTCTTGATATGTATCAAAATTGTTCTAATATTGTTGATGCTTTAAATAAGCATAAACACATCGAAAAAGTGAATGAAAACACATTAAGTAAAATCGAAACAATGTCAGGAAGAAAATTTATATCGTGGATTCAATATGCTTTTAA
>CALBGF010000211.1 GCA_937893635.1 uncultured Mollicutes bacterium
TTTGCCAATGTTAAAAATATCGCTCACATTATATTTTGTTTCTTCGGCAAAGCCTAAAAACAAACGGAATTGGTTGTCTTCAATTTGAATGCCAATACCACCAGCATATTTTTCATTTATGTATTTCAAAAATTCAAAAGATAAAGTGGCTTTCCCATTATGGAAAGATCTAGAAATGTTAAACGTCCATCCATTATGGGATTCACATAATTTTTTAAAATTTAATTCAATATCTTTGCAAGCTATAGCAAAATCATCAGCTTTAAGCTTTCTAAATACATCCATTAATCTAACATTACCCAAAAGGCCAATATTTGGTGTCCAATATGAGAGCCTTCCTTCAGTTTCCTTCAATGACAAATTCATCAAACTATTGATAGAGTCTAAAACATTGCAATAATCTAGCACAATTGACTCTAAGTATTTATCTTCCGTAATCACATCTCTTAATATAAATGCAATTTCAGAATAGGAAACAAAGGCCCACTTTTCTGGTAATTCGAACGGAGGTTTTTTAATACCTGTAACAATTCCGCGCACCATGTTTGTATCTTCACCATATCTTTTTAGTTGTTCTTGGTCTGGATATGATTTGATTTTATTTTCAATAACAAATTCTTTGCCATTATAAAGAATAACAATGTCACGATTCTTAAATTCTCTTTTGATTTCAATTGGTTCAGAATGTTCAAGTTCTTTAAACAATAAATAAACAAATAATTTATAATCTTTATGTTTCATCAAATATGCCCAAAAATTAGAATGAAACAATTCTTTTGAACCTAGGGACATTATAAAAATTGGTGATTTATCTAATTCATTAATTAATTTTTGAAACTCATCTTGACTATTCATATTTTTTAACTATCCTTTCTGTTTCCTTATCTAACGAAAGAAGAACCTAAGAGTAACATCAAAGGTTCTTCTTTTCTTGGTCTATTATTTATGTTCCCTACTCCTAACCTCACGTATTTTAGAGGAAAGGTAAGGAATTTATTTAATTATACAGCTTGTTTCTCACTTTAGAGAAAAGCACTTGAGAATACTTGGAAAAACTTTGCATTATTCTTTGAAGCGATAACAAACACAAACCATCTCCATACAGAATAAACGCATAAATTAGTTTTGTTGTAAAAACAAACCAAAAATCACTAAATTTATAAATAAATTGTTAATAATTTTAAATGTTTTTAATTCAATCGGCACAAAAACATAACAAATTAATCAAATTTCTAATATATTTAGTTTCATTCAACTAAGATTTTTATTTTATGCGTTTATTCTGATCTCCATATGGATGCGGTTGAATTTAATGCTGATAAATTTTATAATAATAGGTTGAAGCAATAGTTTTGCTTACCATTAAATTTTGAATCATAAATATCAGTTATTTATTAGCCTCTTTTAACCTTTTCAGCATTATATTCACTTCAACATCCATAGTCTTTATATACATACCAATTACTATTCTAATGATAATGTTATAGTAACATCTTCATCACCTAGTAAATCAGTTAGTTCATTTTTAGTTAAATTGATATGTCCTATCTTAGTATAATCCCAAGTATTAGAACCATAGAATAATACTATTTGATTAGATGAATATAAAACTATATCACCAGGTGTTGTAGTTATATTAGTATCAGATGATTTAATAGAACTTGGAAGTGATCCTACTTGTTCAAAGATACTATATTTATGCATCTTAATAGTAAGACCATCTTTAGCAAGTTTCTTTAATCCTTTTACTGAATCATTATCCATCCAATATACATCTACTATAGTATCATCTATTTTAATCACTAATGTTTTATTCATATATTCATCATCATCTTTTGTTGTTGAATCAGTTGTAGGTGTATTATTGCTCTCTTCTTTAAACGGACTTTTTAGCAAAACAATGTCAGTTCCTTTTTTATAATTATTTGAACCAGTATAAAAATCTACTTCTAATACCATCAATTCTTTAGTAACATCAATTAATTTACCCATCTTGAAATATATATCAAAAGTCACTGTTGCTCCTGGGCTAATTTCATATCCAATATACTTATAGTCTTCATAGGCATTTGTTGTTGAGAAATCAGTTGAGCTCATCACATGCCCACCATCTTTATCATCAATATGAACATCGATTGCATCCCATCCAACTGCGCCCATAATATCATTTAGTGGCAAATAGACACCAGTATGATCTTTTAGTTTAAAATCGTTCTTATCAATTTTATGAGATTTTAATTTACTTTCATTTGGCTGTGAAATGGTCAAATTAATGCAAATGAAATATCCATTAGTATCTGAAGATAATCCCTTTTTATTGTTCACATTAATTGTATCTAAATTATCAACATTATTAACAATCACTTTATAGTTTTCATTATGAACTAATGCTTCTTCGTTTAGAAAATAATTTGTTTCGACAACATCATCTCTTTTTGAAAACTTTGTTGTACCTATAATCAATCCAATTACAGCTAGAACAGCTATGGCAAAGCAAGTTAAAGTACATATCTTGCCAATATAACTATGGATATTAAAAATTTTTTTTAATTCTTTCATTTCTTTATTGCTCCTTTAACTTGTATTTATGTTGACTAAAATGATTAATTTGAGAGAATTTTATTTTTTGTTCTTAATTATTCAATGCTTTTCCCACTTTGTTTTCAAAGTATAATCTTAAAAAAATATCATTTTAAATTACAATACCATAGCGAGATGTTGTTAAGTCTCTTATCATTTCAGTAATATCAGTGCCATAATTGTTTTCTATAATTTGATGAATGGATTCAAAGTCAGCAAAGCCATCTCTATTATTCTTGCATTCCTTATAGCAATAAGATCCAAAATCATCTGCTCTAACAGTAACAATTTTATGACCCGCAATATCTCCGACAATACCTGATGCAAATCTTGGAGCAACAACAATACAAAACTTTGACCCATGTCGTTGCAAATGATTTTCAAGTCTTCTAGCATTGATTTCTTCTAATCCAACTCGTCTTGTTTTGGCATCCACATTCATTTTGTAAATTTCTTCGTTTTCATCTTCCATCGCACATAGTAAATCAGTATTGCCTGCGCCACTTATTATTTCAACGTTTGCAGTTTCTCTAAATAGGCTCATAAATGGTTTTAATGAATTTTCAAATTCTTTACCATCGTGACTTCCATATTTTGAAGCGTAAACCATTTTTTGAACAATGTCAGAAATTTCTTTTTCTCTGTTAGCTGCTCCATTTATACAGCTTAAATAACTAAGTGGCTCTGTGTCATAAATTGAAGTTAACCAATCTCGTTTTGAATTGATACCTTCAGTTTGCATTGTAGTAGGTTCATCAAATGCGGAAAAACTATTATTTAACTTAATAGCATCTGCTAACACTTCATCTCTTAACACAACATATCCTGATACACTTTTCCCAGAATCATACGCATCACTGCGCATTGTATTTCCTGTACCATGATGAAATTTAAACACCTGACCTCCATTATGACTAGCATCTGGGACAATTTTTAATACTCCAAATCCTCTGAATATTCTTAAAAAGTAATAATTAACTTCATGTATTGTATTTGCAAAGACATCATCATAATTACGAATGCTTTCGAATAGTCGCTTTTTTTGAACATACGATAAGTTTCTATATTCAATAATGCTATCAATTAACTCATCATAAATATGCTCATCAATGGTTTCGATAAAAGGCAGAAACCAAATCATTTCATCAATATATAATTTGTTGTCAATTCTATCATCAAGCAATAACTTTACAATCAATCTTCCAACATATATTTTGAAATCAGGATTTGTACGACTATATGGATGAGGAAATTGCATTGAATATAAATTAATCAAAGAATTACTCTCTTTAGGAATATCACATTCTTCATCTAACAAATTTGAGGTCATAGGCGAAGGAACAAATGTGTTGTTCACTTTATATCCAAACATATAGAAACACATTTGGCTGAATCTCACACTCATCGTGCTTAATGAGCCAGCACAGCTCCTTCCTCTATATATATTTCTATTTCGTAGTTCTTGTTGCACTGATGCATAATTAATGTCAGTTCTTTCATCGTTAAGAACATCTAAATAAGATTTTATTATATCATCGGAGCTTACATTTTTTTGAAATATCCATTTATGATTTTTTCTTCTATCCAAATTTATCATATGAATGCCTCCTTTATTATTTTCCAATCATTTCAACAATACTTTTAGAAAACATAGGTGGTATTGCTTCACCAATAACTGTTCTAATAAGATTATCAGTACACCATTCTGGTAAATCCATATCAGCGGGTAATGAAGAGACAATAAATAACTCTCTCAAAGTTAATACTCTTGAATCCGATCTCGTTCCATCTGGAAGAGGTCTCCCTGGATGAACATTATTATGACCTCCCATATTGCCATTATTCATTGCTCTTGCTGGACATGGTTCATCCCATTTCATTCTTTTATATGTATTATGGAATCCTTTAATTGGAGTTCCATCTATTTTTTTAGGATAATAAATTTCATTTTTTAAAGCTGACTTTCCTTCTGGAGTATGCTTCATAGCTAATATTTCTCTGTCATTATGTATTTTTGCAAAATGCCATTTTATTCCACTATCTTCACCAGATTCTAAAGATGGCAAATCGCCAATTGCTTCTTTTAAAGTGATTTCTTTTTTTTCTATTGGCCTACCCCACTTTAGGCCTTTTTTCCATAATTTAATAAATCCTCTAGGTCTACTTTGTGGCACACCATAATCTTTAGCATTAAGAACGAATGAATCAATATTGTACTTGTCTGAGTATTTATCCTTAAAGATGTCTATTAACAATTCCAATTTTCCTTTATATGGAAAATATAATTTTAAAAACTTTGGTACATTTTCAATCAGTATATAATTAAAATCATGTTGATCTATCATATCCATAGTATAAAAAACCAAATAATTTCTTTTATCATTGCTATAATCTTTCTTTCCTAAACTACTCATACCTTGGCATGGCGGAGTAGCTAACAAAAATTCACATTTATTCTTATTGGCATCATCTAAAACTTGATTAAATATTTTTTCATTTGTTATATCACCGCAAATCATACTACAATTCGGATAAAACCATTTATGAAGTTCCGATCTTTTTTCCAATAATTCACAAGCTGATATGATATCAATTCCACACTCTTTAAAATAAGTTTCAGCTATACCAGCTCCACTAAATAATGATATTCCCTTCATTATAATTTCTCCTTTATATTCTTACATATCACTTCTAATAATCTTGGTGGAACAGCTTCACCAATCATATATCTTACTTGACTATCTCCAACAAAACTTGGAACATCTAAATCTGGATTAATAGAACTTAGAATAAATAATTCTCTAAGTGTTAAAACTCGAGCATCAGAATATAATCCATTCGCCATCAATCTACCTGGATGTACATTACTTTGAGATGATATCGCATCGTTTCTCATAGTAATTGTTGGTGCAGGTTTGTCCCAATCTATTCTTTTGTATGTTGCAGAATAACCTTTTAATCTTTTACCTTCTTTATTTTTTGGAAAATACACTTCATTCTCTAATGCAGAATGACCAGTTGGAGTATGTCTCATACATTCAATATGCTCTGGTATATGAGTTCTCGCAGTATGATTCTTTAAGTCAGATGTTTGTCCAGATTCTAATGATGGCAAATTACCAATCGCTTTTCTAACGGTAATAATCTTTTGTTTTTTAGGCTCTTCAAAAGCATATTCATTATTGTACATAACGATTACAAGTCTTTTTCTACTTTGTGGAACGCCATAATCTTTAGCATTATAAACATTAACATTTATATTATACTTTGAACTATACTTCTTTCTTACAATGTATTCTATGTTAAACAAACCATTATCGTAAGGAAACTTCATAGTTAGGAATCTGTCAACATTTTCAATAATAATAATTTTTGGTTCTAACTTATCAATTATTTCAAACGCATGAAAAATCAGAAAATTTCTTTGGTCGTTTAGCATATCATCATTAGTTTTATTTTTTCCAATTAATGATACGCCTTGACATGGTGGTGTTGCTAAAACAAAATCGACTTTTGCCTTTAAAGATGCTTTAATAATATCTTTTTTTACATTATTCTTTGTCACATCACCACAAATCATTTTACAATTTGGATGCCAATATTCATGTGTTTTTGCTCTTATTGGTATTAATTCATTAGC
>CALBGF010000212.1 GCA_937893635.1 uncultured Mollicutes bacterium
AAAATAATTATAAATGTTGATATTACGGCTAGTAGTAGCCGTTTTTTTATTATTTTAATAATGTCTATATTAACTAATAAATGTATTTGCATAAGTAATGAAATAGAAGAAAATGAAAAAATAAATGTACTTACTATTTGATTTAAAACACTAAAATTATTAAATAAATATGTTAATGGATAAGAAAACTCTAATATTCCTTGTATATAAAAAATATATGGAGTAGCAATGAATTTTGATAAAATAATTAAAAACAAAGAAAAAAATAAAATAGAACCAGTCATTAAAATAATGTTTTTAAATGTTTTAAGAATTGCTTTAGAAAAGATGTTTTTTTCATTACTTGTATTAAAGTTAAAATCTTCTAAATGATTTATTTTTCGGTATTTTAATAAGAAATGTAAAATGGCTAAAATATATGGAATTAAAATCGTTAAGTAAAGTTCTTTTTTTGGCCAAGAACTAATATTAATTAAAGCAATAATAAAAGGAAGAGAAGGAAAAGAAAAACATTCTAAAATAAGTTCTCCATCTTCTTGAGAAATACTTTTATTTATTTCATAATCAATAGAACTTGCTAAAGCTGGGGTACCGCTAATAAGACCGGATATAATTATAAAAGCTATGTTAAGGTTATAAACTTTTCTATTCTTTTTTGGATTATTGAAAAGAGATAAGAATCCTCCATTATATGATATAAGATTATTTAATAATAAGGCTGGCGCTAAAGTAGGAAGAACCATAATAACAAATGGCACTATTGCATTAATGGTTATTTCTTTAGTGTCATTTGCTAAAATCAAAACAAAAATTAAAATAGTACAAAAAAATAATGTAGCAATCTTTTTCATATTAAAATATATGCTAAAAAATAGTATTCATTAATAATTTATGGGCAAAAATTATAACAATATTTAACATTGTCTCATAATCTATATAGTAAGCAAGGAGGGATTTTTATGAATAATTGCTGTCCAAATCAATGCCCATGTAAGTATGATCCAATTGTTATGCCGGTGAGAGAAAGAATATGTAATCGTTATTACTGTGTTGAACAACCTGTAATTTGTCCAGTGAATACTCGAGTAGTTAATCACTATGTTCCACGTCCAGTATATTATCATACTTATACTAGAACCGAAGAAAATGTCTGTGAAGGCAATACCAATATGCCAAATATGCCATATGGAAATGGCATGCCACCATTCAATAACACCCAACAATAAGAAGACAATAAAAAAGCCACTACATCAAAGTGTAGTGGCACATTTTTTAAATTACATACTAACGTTCGAAATCGCCAGTGCCATTCCAACAATCATCTAAAACACGAGCTTTATCATATTTTGTAGAACCTTTGATACCAATTAAAGCTTCACGAATGTTGAATGAGTTATCTGTACATTCTTTATCCATTAGAAGAATTAATGGAGTGTACAAATCTTCTCCTTCGAGAATTTCTTTGAAATAATCTACATCAGATTCATAGTTTTCGATGTTATATTCATGGCTAGCATCAGTTCCAACTTCATAAATTGTATTACGGAATTCAATTGGATCAACTTTACCATCAATTTCGTCGCCAAAGAAAATTTTATACATTTCACTTTCTTTATCAGTTACCTCATAACTAGAAGATTGTTCATCAACAGATATTGTTTTGATTTTGTAATCAGAGTCGAATGTTTTATCATCAAATAATGTTTTAAATGCTTGATATGCATCACGGCAATTATCGCAATTTTTTTCAATGAATACTAAGAAATATTTATCTTCATCTTTAAATCTAGTTTCTTCATCATAGATTAAATTTTTAGCAGCACCATTAGCCAATTTTACTTTATTGTCGTTGTAATATTTTTCATTGCTAGTGATTAAATCAGCTAATGCAGTTACACCTTGAGAAATTGGTTGAATAAGTAAGATAATACCAAAAATCAAACTAACGATTAATAATGGTTGAACCCATGCTGTTTCTTTAATCCAACGCCAAATGCGGACGAAAAAGTTTCCTATTGCTTTAAATACTTTCATAATAGACCTCCTATATACTCGATATACATAGCATAGTTATGATATCATTGTACGGCTGTTTTTTCAACAATTAATTTAAAAATTAATTAATAAAATTAGAGCGTATAGACACATTATAAGAAAAGATTTAAAAAATGCAAGATTTTATTGTAAAAAATGCTGCAATGTTGTTTACTATAATAGTAAATTGTTTCGAAGAAAAGGTGATTATTAGTGTCATTGAAAAATACAAAACGAAAAATGGAAGATTATCTATTCGACCATGAAAAACTTAAAAACTCTCTAGAAGTTATAAAGCAACTATTAGCTTGTGTTTTAGTGGCAATGATATATGCGTTTGGTTATCGTTGCTTTATGTTAAATACTAATCCTCACTATTGCTTAGTTGGCGGAGGTATGTCAGGATTTTCCCAAATTATTACAAAAATATTAGAGATTATCGGTCTTATAAAAGCACAAGATGTTGTATTGTGGCAACCAATATTTAACTACTTGCTTAATATCCCAATTTTCGTAATAGGATGGAAATTTATCGGAAAAAGATTTGCTATCTATACACTATTTGTTGTTATGCTCATTTCGCTTATGACTTATATTATGCCAAGTGCTATTACTGAAAAATTTGATTTATCTATGACAATTAATGAAGCGGTTATAGTTGGTGATCAAATAACAGTTCAAGAGTCGATTATTCCTAATTTCTTACCTCGTGCTATATTCGCTGGTATTTGCACTGGTGTTGCTACGGTTATTGCTTTTAAAAACTGTTCTTCAACTGGCGGATTAGATGTTGTCTCTTTAGCGGTTGCTAATAAAAAGTCAACTTCAATTGGTAAGTATTTAGTTTTATTCAATGGGTTTGTTCTTACAGGATACACCATTTGTAATTATTTCTCTGTTTCAAGAGATTATGCCTTACAATTATTCTTATTCTCATTTGTCTATTTATTCGTTAATGCTTTAGTAAATGATTTCTTAAATGGTAGATACAAAAAAGCACAAATACAAATTATTACTACCAATGAAAATATTTCTAAAATCCTTATTGCTAATTTCCCACATGGTTGTACAGTGGTTAATGGTAAAGGCGCTTTCTCTCAAGAAAATCGTTTCATCATTTATATGGCTGTTTCTTCTGCAGAAGTTAACAAAGTTGTGCATCTAGTGCAAATGGTTGATCCGCATGCCTTCGTTAATGTTACGGCATTGCAGCAGGTGTACGGAAGGTTCTATATTGAACCATTTAAATAAACAAAAAAATTCATATCAAGTAGCAAAATACGCTTTCTTAGATATGAATTTTTTAATACTTAAATTTTAATAACGAGACTAAAAGTCAGAATTTGAAAGGAAATTCTTAATGGCTTTTTCTGTTTTACGAAGATGAGAACTAAATACAAGAGTAGTGACAAAATCACAAACACCATCAACGATAAGAGAAATACCCGCAAATACAATGACAGAATCAAATGTATCAAACATTACTAAGAATCCTAACACCATTGATAATACTGCTACAACAAATAATGACCAAGATCCTTTGATGTGTGCATTAGCGCAATCGATACCATCTTGGAATTTAAATAATCCATCGGCAATAAGGAAAATACCAAAGATTACTGTGTAAATGCTTTTTACTAAATCAGCTTTTGTTAAGCATAAGATACCTAAGGCAATAAGAATTACACTAGTAACAAAAAGATGAGATCCAAAAAGTAATCCGGTTACTAAGTAACGAGTTAATAAAATCGCTCCTAATAAGATGAATATTACGCCAGCGACATAGCAAACAACAGTACTAGACTTTTCAGGTACAGCAAGGAATACAATACCAATGATTACAGCAAATAAAGCAGTAATAAGTGACTCCCATTTAATTCTTCTAAAAAATTCTTTCATTTAATCCACCCACTTTCGCCTTTATTATAATCAAAATATCAACAATGTAAATATTTTGTTCTACTTATTCAACAATTATACATATTTTGTTAAAAAAACGATGTCAGCTTGGACATCGTTAACGTTTTTTATAGTATTTAATTACGAATTGTTCGTGTTCTTCTTCTTTGTATTCGACAAATTTATCTTCATACTCAGGAAAGAATACATTACCAACATAATCGCCTTTGACTAAAGAAATAATTAATTCTTCACAATATGGTAAGAACAATCGATAAATTGATGCACCACCACAGACGAAGACAACTTCTGAAGAATGCTCATATCTTTTAACAAGTTCCATGTAGTCAGTGCAAACTTCACATCCTTGAGCATCATAATCTTTGTTAAAGTCTAATACAATGGTTTTTCTTCCTGGTAAAGGTTTACCAATTGATTCAAAAGTTGTTTTTCCCATAATCATCGTATGACCCATTGTGGTGTTCTTGTAGTGTAAGAAATCTTCTTTAATGTGCCATGGTATATGAATGCCATTACCAATGACACGATTTTTATCATGAGCAACAATAATTTTAAGCATTAAACAGACACCTTACCTTTAATTGCAGGATATGGATCATAATTTACTACTTCGAAATCATCGTATTTGAAATCTAAAATTGAATTGACTTTTCTTTTAATGACTAGTTGTGGTAAAGGACGTGGTGTTCTTTCCAATTGAGTTTTAATTTGTTCTACATGGTCTAAATAAATATGAACATCACCAAAAGTATGAACAAAATCACCAGGTTCTAAGTTACAAACATGAGCCATCATAATTAAAAGAGTGGCATAGGAAGCAATGTTAAACGGAACTCCTAAGAACAAGTCTGCACTTCTTTGATATAGTTGAAGAGATAATTTTTTGCCATCGCCAGAAACATAAAATTGCATAAATGCATGGCATGGTGGTAAAGCCATTTGATCCACTTGAGCGGGATTCCAAGCACAAATAATGTGACGACGGGAGAAAGGATTTTCTTTAATTGATTTCTCTACTTCAAGTAATTGATCTTTTCCAAAAAAATCACGCCATTGCTTTCCATAAACAGGACCTAAGTCACCGTACTTATTCGCAAATTCTTCGTCGTTTTTTATTTTTTCAATAAACTCTTCCATAGTTTCGCCTTTATAATCTTTTGATTCTGTATAAGCTTTATAAGGCCATTCATTCCATATGCGGATATTTTGTAATACTAATGGACGGATATTTGTGCTACCAGTAATAAACCACAATAATTCTCCTAAAACAGCTTTATAATAAACTTTTTTTGTTGTGAGAAGAGGAAATCCGTCACTTAAAGAACAACGCATTTGATATCCAAATGTAGAAATTGTGCCAGTTCCAGTACGATCTTTTTTGACCATGCCATTTTCTAGTACGTGTCTACATAAATCTAAATAACATTTCATTTTTACTACACCTTACTTTCAATAAGCATTTTACCATTACTTAATCATTAGGTAAATTGCAAAATTAAAAAATAAAAACAAATTTTTGGAAAAAGTTAAATCAAGGTATGCTACAATATAAAAAAGTCTAATGTAGGTTAGAGTTTTGGATGGAGTAAAATATGGAAAAATTAATTAAAATTGGTGAATTTTCAAAAATTAATCATATTTCAATACCAACATTACGTTTATATGATGAATTAGGTATTTTAAAGCCAATGTATGTTGATAAAGAAAGCAATTATCGTTATTATTCAATCAACCAAAATGCGCGTTTAGATATGATTCAATATATGCGTGAATTAAACATGAATTTAAGTGAAATAAAAAGTATTCTTAATAGTAATGATTTAACATTAATTGAATCGACTTTAATTAAAAAGAAAAAGCAAGTTAAAGATCAAATTAATGAATTAAATTTATCTCTTACTGCGATTAGTAGAACTATTGATTCTATAGAAAGATTTCGTAAATCTCCTAAAAAGGGTATGATAACTATTGAATATATCCCGCATAGAAAAATATATGCAATTGATACTAATACGAACTTTTATGAGCATGACATCAGTGTTTATGAGACCGTTTTAAGTGATTTAAAAAACGATATGTTAAAAAATAATTTACCACAAGTGTACTACTATAATGCGGGAAGTAGTATAAAAAAAGAAGACTTTGCCAATAATAACTATGTTTCTGATAAAGTATTTGTATTTGTTGATAATGATTTTCCTTATTCGGAAAATATTAAAACTATTGAAAGTGGTATGTATGCTTGTATTTATTTAGATGATTTTGATGATGAAGTGGAATATGGAAAAAAACTTCTCGAATATTGTAATTCTAATGGATATATAATAAGCGGAGATTATATATGTGAAGTAATCACAGAATTTAATGTTTTCTCAGAAAAAAAGCGTTCAATGTATCTTAGATTACAGGTGCTTTTGACATTTCGATAAAAAATTATCGAATTAGTATTGACTCTACTTTAGACTGATACTTTAAAATATAGTTGAACAAATAAGGAGGAATGCAAAATGCAAAAAATTAAAGTTGTTCAATATGGTTGTGGAAAGATGGCTAAATATATTCTTCGCTATTTATATGAACATGGCGCAGAGATCGTTGGAGCTATCGATGTTAATCCAAAAGTAGTTGGAATGGATGTTGGAGATTTCGCTGGTTTAGGAGTTAAAACAGGTGTATTAATTTCTAATGATGCAGATGCAGTATTAGATGGTTGTGACGCTGATGTGGCGGTTGTTACTTTATTTAGTTTGGTTAGTGATTGCTATGATCATTATGTAAAATGTTTATCAAGAGGAATCAATGTTATTTCTACTTGTGAAGAAGCAACATATGCTTGGACTACTGATCCAGTTAGAATGAATAAATTAGATGTCCTTGCTAAACAAAATGGTTGTACATTTGTTGGATCTGGTATGGAAGATACTTTCTGGGTCAATATGGTTGGTATGGTTGCAGGATCTTGTAACTCTATTAAAAAGATTTGTGGTGCCGTTTCTTATAACGTTGAAGACTATGGCTTAGCTTTAGCAAAAGCACATGGTGTTGGCTTAAGCGCTGATGAATTTGAGAAACAAATTGCTCATCCAGAAGAAATCGAACCTTCTTATGTTTGGAACTCAAATGAAGCTTTAGCACATAAAATGGGTTGGACTATTAAATCACAAACTCAAAAATGTGTTCCTTACTTCCATGATAGTGACTTATATTCATCAACAATGGGTCGTGTAATTCCAAAAGGAGAATGTATTGGTATGGCAGCAGTTGTTACTACTGAAACATTCCAAGGACCTATTATTGAAACACAATGTATTGGAAAAGTTTATGGACCTGATGATGGTGATATGTGTGATTGGACTATCGAAGGTGAACCAAATGTGGAATTCCATGTTGTAAAACCTGCAACTGTTGAGCATACATGTGCAACAATCGTAAATCGTATCCCAAGTTTAATTAAGGCTCCAGCAGGTGTAGTAACACTTGATGAACTTGAACCTATTTCTTATTTAACTTATCCAATGGAATATCATCTTTAATAAGATTAATAAATGATTATTTGGGCTACTAGTAAATAATTTTGCTGGTAGTCTTTTTTACTAAAAATGTAATAAAAAAAGCTCACTTAAATTCAAACAAGAATTAGTGAGCTTTTGAGTTTTATTAAAAGAATAATTAAATTACATTAAAGATTCGTATAATTTGATGATATCTTCTAATGTAGGATCTTTTGGATTACCTGGTCTACAAGCATCATCCATTGCAGATTGAGCTAAGAAAGGAATATCTTCTTTTTTAACAATATCTTTTAAGTTTTGTGGAATGCCAACATCTAATGATAATTGTCTTACAGCATCAATTGCAGCTTTACGATATTCTTCTTGAGACATTTCATCAACGCCTTTAACACCCATAGCACGAGCAATTTCACGATATTTTTCACCAGTTGCTGGAGCGTTATATTCCATAACTGTTGGAAGAATAATAGCGTTAGCGACACCATGTGGAGTGTTATAAACTGCACCTAATGGGTGAGCCATTGAGTGAACAATACCTAAGCCAACATTACTGAATCCCATACCGGCAATATATTGACCAAGAGCCATACCTTCACGGCCTTCAGGTGTATTTGCGACAGCGCCTCTTAAGTGTTTAGAAATTAATCTAATTGCTTCAAGATGGAACATATCAGACATTTCCCAAGCGCCTTTAGTAATATATCCTTCAATTGCATGAGTCAAAGCATCCATACCAGTAGCAGCGGTTAAGCCTTTTGGCATACTTGACATCATGTTTGGATCAACAACAGCGATGACTGGGATATCATGAGTATCTACACAAACGAATTTTCTATTCTTTTCTACATCAGTAATAACATAGTTGATTGTAACTTCTGCAGCAGTACCAGCAGTAGTAGGAACAGCAATAATTGGTGTACATGGTTTTTTAGTAGGTGCGACACCTTCTAATGAACGAACATCAGCGAATTCAGGGTTTTCAATGATAATACCAATTGCTTTAGCAGTATCCATTGATGAACCTCCACCGATAGCGATAATGTAATCAGCTTTAGAAGCTTTAAATGCTTCGACACCATGTTTAACATTTTCAATAGTTGGGTTAGGCTTGATGTCAGAATAAATTTCATATTCTAATTTAGCATCATCAAGTAGTTTGGTAACTTTTTGAGTTACTCCGAATTTTAATAAATCAGGATCTGAGCATACGAATGCTTTTTTAAATCCTCTTCTTAATACTTCAGGAACAATATTCTCAATTGCGCCTGCTCCATGATATGAAGTTTCGTTTAATACAAATCTTGGCATAAATTTTCCTCCTAAATTAATTTTGTATTATAGAAATATTATTTCTATAAATTTATTATATACTTTTTTCTAACAAATTAAAAATAATAAGTGAGCAAATCTAAAATCACATCGAAAAAGTATATATTTTTATGTATTTTGCTAATAAAAACATAATAATATTTTTTATGCTTGATAAAAAATAGTTAATGTATTAGAATAGCATTGCTCACGCGGAGGGCGAAGTATTCATTAGAAATATTAGCTGGATAAGGTGATAGGCTGAAATGCCCTATTTCGTTATCCGGCTTTTTTTTGGAGGTAATGTTTATGGATGTACTAAATGGAAATATAAAAAAGACATATTTAAAGTATTTATTCGCAGCTTTTGGTAGTTCATTAATTTCTTGTATTTATGGGCTTGTGGATATGGCTATGGTCGGACAATACTATGGACCTATTGGCTCACAAGCGATGGCAATTATTGCTCCAATTTGGAATATTATTTATAGTTTGGGATTATTAATTGGTATTGGTGGATCAATTTTACTTGCGGTTAATAAGGGAAAAAGCGATAAGGAAACCGCTAATAAATTTTTTACCTCTTCAATAATATATGGCGTTATCATATCAATTATATTTTTAGTTTTATTTTGGTTGTTTGAAGATCAGCTATTATATGTTTTTGGAGCAAAAGACGCTAATACACTTAAACTTTGTAAAGAATATCTTTTACCAATTAAATTTACCGCGCCTTCATTTATTTTTGCTCAAATTCTAGCGGCATATTTAAGAAATGATAATAAACCAATGCTTGCAACATTTGCTATTATTTTTGCTGGTGTATTTAATGTTGTTGGTGACTATGTTTTTGTTTTCCCGTTAGATATGGGAATGTTAGGTGCCGGTTTAGCAACCGCAATTGGATCATTAGTGTCGGTATTAATTATGTCTACACATTTCTTTAGTAAATCAAATACTATGAAATTTTCATGCAATAAAGAAGTATTTCCTTTATTTATACCAATTGCTAAAACAGGATTTTCAGCTTTTATTGTAGATATAGCTATGGGATTTTTGACAATGATATTTAATAACTTAATATTAAAATATTTAAATGATGATGCACTGGCTGTATATGCAGTAATTATCAATATCTCAACAATTGTACAATGTTGTGGCTATGGTATTGGACAAGCAGGACAACCAATATTATCTACTAATTTTGGTGCAAAACAATATGATAGAGTTTCTTTAACTTTAAAATATAATATTATTACAGCAATAATCGTTGGTGCTATTTGGACGGGAATTGTAATGATTTTTCCTAAACAATTAATAAGAATATTTATGGCACCTACGGAAGAAGTATTAAATATTGCACCTAATATTATGCGTGTTTATAGTATTTCATTTTTAATTTTGCCTTTTAATGTTTATTGTACTTATTATTTCCAAGCGTTATTAAAAGAAAATGTAGCAACTATTATATCTTTAGCTAGAGGTATAGTTATAAGCGGAATCGTATTAGTATTATTGCCATTAATATTTGGTGGTAACGCGATGTGGTGGACAATGGTCATTACAGAAGCGTTAGTGGCAATTTATGCAGTCTTACTAATGATAAAACTACAAAGAAAGTTAAGAATAGAAAAAATTAATAGTAAATAAAATGTTTTCATACACAGATTCATAAATTCAACTTAAAATGATAATAAAATATTTTGTAAAGTTAATCTTTTTTATAAAAAGATATTAATTTGCCAAAATAATAAATGAGCAAAAAATTTTATTTCAATTAGGAGTTGATAGTAGTGAAGTATAAAAAGTGGGCTAATATTTGGCTAGAAAATTATATTAAACCAACTTTAAAAAACAAAACATATTGGAATTACATGAATATATGTAACAATTATATAATTAAAAAATTTGGAAAAGATGAATTAATAGATATAACTCCATTAAAAGTACAATCTTATATAAATGAATTATTAGATAGTAAAAACAAATTATCCATTAGCAGTGTAAATTTAATAATTACAGTTATACAATCTTCAATAAAAATGGCATTTTTGTCGAATAATTTAAAGAGTTATAATTTAGGAAATATACGTAGACCGCATTTAGAAGAAAAAGAAATTACATGTTTTACTTTTGAAGAACAAAAAATAATTGAAAATAATGTTTGGGCTTCTAAAAAGAAGAAGATGTTAGGCATCATTATATGCTTATATACGGGCATGAGAATAGGAGAATTGCTTGCTTTAACCTGGGATGATGTTGATATAGAAAAAAGAATTATAAGCATAAATAAAACATGCCATGAAGGAAAAGATAAAAATGGCATATATCAACGTATTCTTAATAGCCCCAAAACATTTTCTTCAAAAAGAATGATACCTTATCCTAAACAATTAGAAATAATATTTAAGTTACTAAAACAAGATAATTCAATATATGTTATTTCTTGTAATCAAAAACCGATATCAGTTAGATCGTATCAAAAGAGTTTTGCGTTATTACTAAAACATGCCAATATAAAGCATAAAGGATTTCATGCCTTGCGTCATACTTTTGCCACAAGATCAATTGAATGTGGGGTGGATGTTAAAACACTTTCTGAGATTCTAGGACATAAAAATGCGACAATTACATTAAATCGCTATGTTCATTCATTATTGAATCATAAAAAAGATATGATGGATAAAATCGGAAATTTATTTAATGATAATCAAGAAAAATTTATTAGTTCGTCTAATGATATATTAGATGAACAAGTTGTGACACTAGTTTAGTAATTTGAAAACATTTTGTCAAGAAATTATTTTAGTTAAGCACAATTTTTTGCAAAAAACGCAAAAAATCATAGGTTTAACGTACTAAAATCATTTATAATTCCTGAATTTTGTTCATCTAATATATCATTAGGTGTACAGTTGCCTTCCCGTTTTATGTTTCGCCAAAAAGGGATTGATTTTATTTATCTTAGGAGGGGCAAAATGAAAAAATTAAGTGCAATTATTGCAATGGCAACAATTATGACAGTCGGTGGAGTATACGCAACTTTTAATTATGCGCAAGGAGATGCTGATTCTGTATCAGATACATTATCACCTTCAATTGATGGTGCAGTATTAGAAAGTAAAAAAGGTAAAATAGAAATAATTTCAGATTTTGCAGTAATTATTGACGATTTAGGTGTTATAAATAACACTACTCGTTCTTATGTTACTGGTATGAAAACAACTGGAACATTTAAAGTGAAATTCACACCAGAAGTTGGCGCTGATGCCGATGTAAGAGATAATGGTATTAAATTAAAGATGAAATTATCTTTTACTGGTAATCAATATGATAACAAAAATATTTTTGTTACTACAGGATTAGATAGCGATAGTTCAGTTGTGTTGGATGAAGGCAATAAAATTATAGGCGAATATGAAGTGGATTTAACTAATTATCTTGATGCAAATCATGATATCACATTAGCAACATATGATGAATATCAAGCTTATGAAACTGAATTAAATAAAACAAAAATTACAATTGCAATTAGTGAAGCTAAATAAATAGAATTAGGAGAATAAAATTATGGCAGGATACGATAAGTATATTATTGTAGTTTGCCTCATAGTTTTTACAGCATTAACAGCGGGTTTTACACTTTTAATAATTAATATTGCAAAACTGCGATTAAAAATTATTAAAGGCGGACTTGCCGATAGCGAAATATCAAAATCTGAGCAGCAAGGAGAAAAGGCGAAACAAAACCATGCTGCTCGTTTAATTATCGATAAAGTGTTATCAGTTTTTTTCTGTATTTTAATGTTATCAGTATTTGGGTTATCAATTGGAAATAATATTTCAAGTTCTAAGAAAGTAGGAGAAACTCCAATTGTTAAAGCTGTAAAAAGCGGTTCAATGGCTACAATATATGAGAAAAATGAATATATAGTAAAAAATAATTTAACAAATCAAATTAAAAGATATGATTTGATTACTCTTTTTCAATTACCAAGTGAAAACGATTTAAAATTATATGACATTGTTATGTATGAAACAGATGGAATTTTCGTTATTCATAGAATAGTGAATATTGAAGAACCAAATGATGAACATAGTGAAAGATACTTTTTACTTCAAGGAGACGCAAATCAATATCCAGATAGATTCCCAGTGCGCTATTCGCAAATGCTAGGAATTTATAAAAACAATCGTATTCCTTTTTTAGGAAGCTTTGTTGATTTTATGCAATCTCCAGCAGGATATTTATGTTTATTACTTACAGTTTTTTCTTGTGCTATATCGCCAATTGTGGACAAAAAATTAGATAAAGCAATGGAAGAAAGAAAATTTGTAATATCTACTCAAAAGAAATATTTGTTTTTTAGGAGTTCTTTTTCTAAAAGAGCAGTCGCAGATTATATAGAACAAAATTATCAAGATAAAATATATGTAAAAAGAGGTAAAAAATTATCTAGAAGTAGTTTATTAATTCCTGATACATATTACGCTATGCTGGATGGAAAAAATAAGTGTTTTGCTTATATTTATGGAACAAAAACTGGTGATGCTATTTTAAGAGTTATTTTAGATGAAAACTCAAAATTAAAGTTTGAAGGAATGAAAGAAACTTTCTTCCCAAAATCATATAAAGAAAAATGGTATGTAATTAAGTTGTGTGACAAATCCGAAACAACAGCTCAAACAATTATTGATATTCTTGAATTATCATTTAATAAGATTGCTAATAAAGAAGTAAAGGAGAAGAAATAATATGAAAATGTTTAAAAATTCTCTTTTAATTTGTCTTGCTATCTTTACTTTAACTTGTGGAGGAGTGTATGCAACTTTTGATTACGCTATTAATGATTCATCTTCTATAAATGGAGAAATCGTTGCGAACATTAACGAATTTAAATATTTATTTCCAAATACTGAAGAAGGAAAAAAACACGAACAATTAACAAATAATATTTTAAATGGAACTGGGACTAATGCCGAAAGTTCGGGATTAAATGATCCTAATTCGAATATTAATAAAGTAATAAAAAATCGTTCAGGAACATGGTGGGCAAATAGCAGCGCTCTAGGTAGTTGTGATGGATGGGAACAAGACAGTTTATCAAATTTGTTTGATGAAGATACAAAAGATATGTTCTTTTTAATCTATTTCCCTAATGGAGTATCAGATACATATTATTTGTTTACAACTACTGTAAATTTAGGAACATTAAACAATCCAACTTTTGCTTATGGAGAAGAATATGTTGAACCAATTTATCGTACAGTGTTAAAACAAAATGCCGGTGGTAAATATGAAGCAATTCAAACTGGTGTTGGAAAAGCAATGTCGGAAAAGTATAAGAATTATCTTGGAGATTTGGTTTCATCCGCTCCATCGTTTAATCCAACAACTTGGGTGGAAATCTAAAACATTTAGATTTTATGTTAATTACAAAATAATTCAATATTAAGACTTAGTTTAATAGCAAAATTATACTAAGTTTTTTTGTTATTTAAACTATTTTTCAAGCGGAATAATTTAATTTGAAAAAAAGTATAATAATTGGATATTTGACAAAACTACTTTTATAGAGGTATAAAAGGTAGTGCTAGGGGAAAATCTGTATATCTTCAGCTGTTAAATAAAAAGTTTGATACGTTTTAATTGCATCAAACTAATTGTTTTTATCCTGGCGGAGAAAAGGGGATTTGAACCCCTGCTGGACTTTCATCCACTGCTAGTTTTCGAAACTAGTCCCTTCAACCACTTGGGTATTTCTCCATATGATAATGATAGCATAAAGTCAAAGCTGATAAAAATGATTTTTTAAACAGCTAATTGTTTGTATAAACTAAGAATTGAACAATGATATAAAAATAAATCTTTATATCTAATTAATTATATGTTAATCTATTTCTTAGAAAAGGAGAGGCAATTTATGAATAATATAATCAAAATCGACGGAGTTGGAGAACTTAGTGTCACAGAAAACATTTGGACTGGAGCAAGAACTTTATTTATTAATGGAATAAAGTTACAAAAAGTTTCCAAAAAACAATTTAGTTGTGTTATTGATGGACAAGAATTAAATGTTTTTCTTGAAGGAAATTTTTTGACTGGACTAAAGTGCAACATCAATGGACAAAAGTACAAAGTTAGTGAATCAACAACACCATATGAATATGTTTTAGCATTTCTTCCATTTGTTTTTATTATGGTTTGGGGAAATGTTCCAAGTTTAATTGAGATTTTTCCTGTTGTAAGTGGCGCTATTGGTGGATTAATTAGTGGTATATTTGCTGTTGTTAGCTTGTATGTCATGAAATTAACTAAAAAGCCATATTGGAAAATATTAATTGGCCTAGGTTTCTTCGTGTTAACTGTGCTTATTTGTTATTTGGTAGCATTTGCAATTTTATCAGTATCTAAATAAAATCAAATTAAAAAAGCCGTTTTTATCGGCTTTTTTTTACATTGCTTAAAAAAACATATTGAATATTGCTCAATTTTGATTATAATAAAACTAGCCTGTAAAATTTATTTGGGGAAAATGAAACAAGGTGGGCATATGGAGACTAGTGTTGATAATACTAATGATGTTAAGACTTTAGCAAATGAGATTTTGCGAATGTTTACTATTGACGAAAAAGATGATGATTGGGTAAAAGAAGTTCAAATAAAAACACATACTTTAAAAGGATTATGCGGCATTTATGGATTAACTGCTAGTTTTAATCATTTAAAAATAATGGAAAAATTCATGAAAGTATGTACTATTAACAAAATTACTATTAATAGAGAAATTGCTTATTTTAAAAACATTTTAAATAATTTGCTTAAAGAAAAGAGCAGCGGTGTTCAAGAAGGATTTACCGCTAAAGACATAAGATGTTATAAAATTGTCTATAATTTTTCTACTGTCGCAGCATTTGAAAATATGATCCATGTATTAAATGAACTTACTTTTATTACCAATATTCATGTCGATAGCAGAAAAATAGTTGTGGAAGTATTATCACAAATCCCAATTTCTGATATGAAACAAATGTTATTTGCATTAGGAATTGTTGACATTAATGTTATCAAACATAAAAAAGTCTCCATTACCAAACCGAAAATTTTGAAAAATATATCTTCTTGTATAAATTGTATTTGCTATAAAATTATTTTTTTACATTTGTTAGAAATGTGTAATCAATTTTCTAAATACACTCATAAACAATTTAAATTGAGTTTCCATTCTAATGTTAAACATTTTACTTTAGAATTTTGGAAAGATTTAAAAGTTCCTTTTATGGAATTAATAAAAAATGCATTTACTCATAGTTCCGATGATAAAAAGTTAAGAATAATTGTTAACATTGTGAAAATAAAAGGAAAACTAAACATATATGTCTACAATTCTAACTCAAAAGTTAAAAATGGAAGTAAAATATTTGATTATCAATACACCACATCTAAAAGTGAAGATTTAAGCGGAAATGGTGTAGGATTATTCGAAACAAAACGACTAATTAATGGTCTAGGGGGAACAATTAAATATCGTAATCATATGTTAGGAGTGTATTTTTTAATGTCGTTCCCAAATGAGAAATTTTCTTCAACACATGAGCATGTAAAACTTTAATTTTGTCTAAGCAAATTTTTTGACCAATTTAACTTTTAAAAAAGTTTACTTTATTTAATTTATATACAAGTATATAATATTAACAGGTGAAATTTATGACTCGTTATTTTGTATACCTTATTAGCGATACTAAACTTACACAGCTACTTGTATTACTTGCCGTAGCTATTTTTGTCGTGATAGTGGTCAGCATGATTTTATCTAATCATGAAAACGTCAATGTAAAAAAGAAATTCGAATTAGCGGAAAATACTACTAGAATAATTTGTATTGATGCTAAAAATAACAAAGTGCGATATTTTAATAAATCAAACATTGAGCATCAAGTTGTTTGTTCTATTGATGAATTCTTAAATAATTTTCCAACAGAAGAGAAAGTTCGTTTTGAAAAATGGATTGATGAATTATTATCCACTAAGAAAAATGTTAGTGATTATTTAGAAGTAGATGTTATTTTTGAAAAAGAAAAGAAAAGTTATTATTCTTTTATACAACTTCAAAAATTAGATAAAAGAAAGAAAATCATTCATCTTGAAAGTTATGTAATGAAGTATCTTGATGTCAAAAATAAAACTGATAAAAAGAAACTTTCTAATATTACGGTAACAAACATTGAACAAATGTTAACTATCGAGAAAATGAAAAACAAAAATAAAGGTTCTTTCTTATTCGTAGCATTTAGAAATACTAAAATTCAAGATGAAGATGATGACAAAGTAAGTTCTTTATTCTTTGTATGCGCTAAAAATATTATTGCTCCATATTTAACAAATAACTGCACTATTGCGGATTATTCACAATCTTCATTCACTATTTATTATCCAGGAATAAGTTCAAGAAAAAATTTATTACGTTTAATGCATAGCATTTCTAAAACAATATCCAAATATTTAAAAATTAATTCTTACAATGAAGATTATAATTATTCCATTACCGGAACATTAATTAATGAAGAAAATTGTACTTATAAACAATTAGTTCGTAATACTAAATCTATTTCTGTTACAGCAATGGACCATAATGATCATATTATGATTTATGATGATAATAGCGTTTCAAGCGTTGAAATTACTTCTTCATATGAAAACGAATTTAATACGCTTATTAGTAAAAAAGATTTCAAGATTTTATATCAACCAGTTATTAATATTAAAACTGGATCCATACTAGCGTATAATTCAACAATTAAATGTAACAACACAATTTTCTCGAATATTCAAGAATTAAAAGAATATGCTTATAAAGTTGGTAAGATTAAAGATTTATTTGCAATGTTTAACAAAAAAATACTTAGTCGTTACTTAAATGAAAATATTTCTAATGTTAAATTAATTTATAATGTTTCAGTTCTAGAAAGAGAACATGTTGCAAAAAGCTTTTCTCATATCGCTGGCATTGATAGTGAAGATATTATTCTTGCATTTAGTGAACTTGAAATATCTGAATGGCTTTCAGAAGAAGAAGAAATTATTTCTTCAATTGTTAATTTAAAAGAACATGGTTATAAAGTGGCTTTAAAAATTGATAAAAAAGAATTGTTGCTTACAAATGAATTAATGAAAGTGTTCGATTATTTCATTTTAGATAGCGAATTAATTAAAGATTGTCGTAAGAGCGGTAGATCAATTTTGATTATCCATACTCTTATTGATACTTTAAAGAGTTATGATAAAAATATCATTGCTTATGGATTAGATACTAATAACTCAATGTATTTGATTTGTAAGATGGGAATTAAATATGTTTCAAGTAATTTGATTAGCCAAGCAGATGAAATGATTTTACCAATTGAAAAGAAAAAATTAAGTAAAGTTATGACTCTCGTTAACGGCAAGAAGTAGGAGGTAATTATTATGGCAGATTTAAAAAACGAAGCAATAACATCACGTGATGTAGATTTTGCTCAATGGTATACAGATGTATGTAAAAAAGCAGAATTAATGGATTACTCATCTGTAAAAGGATTTATTATTTATCGTCCTTATGGCTACGCTATATGGGAACAAATCCAAAAACATTTGGATGAAAAATTTAAACAAACAGGACATGAAAATGTTTATATGCCTATGGTTATACCAGAATCATTATTCCAAAAGGAAAAGGACCATGTCGAAGGATTTGCACCAGAATGCGCAATTGTTACTATTGGTGGTAAAAACAAATTAGATGATCCGCTTATTATTCGTCCAACAAGTGAAACATTATTTTGTGAACACTTTGCAAAGATTGTTACTTCATATCGTGATTTACCAAAAAAATACAATCAATGGTGTTCAGTAGTTAGATGGGAAAAAACTACACGTCCATTCTTAAGAGGATCAGAATTCTTATGGCAAGAAGGACATACCATCCATCGCACAAAAGAAGAAGCAAAGCAAGAAACATTAATGATGCTTGATGTCTATAACAACATGGGTAAAGATTTATTAGCAATACCTTTTGTTACTGGAAGAAAAACTGATAAAGAAAAATTTGCTGGCGCAGAAGAAACTTATACTGTTGAAGCGTTAATGCATGATGGTAAAGCATTACAAAGTGGGACATCACATTACTTTGGTGATGGATTTGCTAAGGCTTTTGGAATGAAATATCAAGATAAAGATGGACAAGTTAAACATGTTTACCAAACTTCTTGGGGTGCTTCCACACGTCTTATTGGCGCAATTATCATGGTACATGGTGATGATAATGGTTTAGTACTTCCACCACATGTTGCTCCAACACAAGTTGTTATTATTCCAATTCAACAAGCTAAACCTGGAATAGTGGCTAAATGTCAAGAAATTAAACATCGTTTAGAAGAACAAGGTATCCGTGTTAAATTTGATGATTCAGATCGTACACCAGGATGGAAGTTCTCTGAATATGAAATGAAAGGTGTCCCACTAAGAATTGAACTTGGACCTCGTGATTTAGAAAAGAATCAAGTGGTTTTATGTAAACGTAATGATGGGGCTAAAGAAATTTGTTCAATCGATGACATTGAAAAAGAAGTTAAAAACAAATTAGAACAAATACATAATGAAATGTATCAAAAAGCTTTAGATCAATTATTACATAGTGTAACTGAAGTACATACTTATGATGAATTAAAAGAAGTTGTCAATGTTAAAGGTGGCTACGCTAAAATGATGTGGTGTGGCGATGAAGCATGTGAAAATAAAATTAAAGAAGACACTAACGCTACATCAAGATGTATGCCATTTGATCAAAGACCTTTTGGCGATACATGTCCAATATGTGGCAAAAAAGCTACAAAAGTTGTCTTATTTGCTAAAGCATACTAAAAAAATTAACAATTTAAGAGGAAAATTCGCCTTTTAAAGCAAAAAAACTTAATAATGAGTTGTAAAAATAATACTTATGTGTTATCATTATTAAGTCTTTGGAGCAATACCCAAGTTGGTGAAGGGGCGTCCCTGCTAAGGACGTAGATCGGGTAACTGGTGCGAGAGTTCGAGTCTCTCTTGCTCCGCCAT
>CALBGF010000213.1 GCA_937893635.1 uncultured Mollicutes bacterium
TTTAGATAGAAAGGAGGTCGAAAAAAGATGAATTTTGACGAGATGAAAAATATAGATTTCTATCTAAGTATTGGGCTAATAACAGTAATATCAAGTTTTATAACACTTGTATTAACACAAATCATAAAAGTAATTATGAAGAAAAGTAAAGTTATTACTAAAGATATGGAATCTAGTTTAGTCGACACTAAATTATCAATGGTTGGAAGAATAATTGCTTCTATAAGTTATGTGACTTTGTATTTTGTTAATGAAATATTTGTTTTAAAGCATCAAATCCAATTAAGCGGATCGTTATTAACATCTATTTTAACAGGAATAACATTTACATTAACAAATACCAAAGGAATTTACACAGCTTTACATCAAATGAGTAAGAAAAAAGATGTATATGAAAAGCTAGAATACGCAGAAACAATTATTAAAAAATTAGATGAACCAATTGATGAAACAAAGAAAAAATGGATTTTAACAAACAAGAAAGAAGGTAAAAATTAATGAGGCAATATGATGTTAAAAATCAAAAAGTAGTATTAGACGAAGAAGTAAAGGTTGAACCCTTAGTTAATGCTGAAGTTACAAAAGAAATAGTAACACCAATAAAACAAGAAAAAGTATTTATTGGAGCAACAAAATTAGGAAAGAAATATAAAATAGGAGAAAAGATTGTTGAAGAAATATCACTTATGAAAGATAATTTTATCTTAAGTGAAGAAAACAATCGCTTAGTTAGTAAAGAAGCTCAATCATTTAAAGCATCATTTGCTAAAAATATTAGTGACGATAAATTACTAACGATTACTAAAGACAATAATGAAATAAGTTTATCTTTAGTAAATAAGAAAAGAAGTTTTAAAAGATTTGTTACTTACGAATGTAATAACAATGATATGTTATATAAAAATATTGAGGATGGAGTGGATTTAAAATATTCTTGCATAGAAGAAGGAATCAAAGAAAGTCTAATTATAAATAACAAACAAGATAGTTATGATTTTGATTTTACTTTAGATATTAAAGATTTAACTCCAAAATTTAATGAAGACACTAACACTTTAGAATTACAAAAAGATGGAGAAACAATCTACACGATATTAAGCCCATATATGGTAGATGCTAATAACAAACGAAGTGATGATTGCTATTATGAAATTTCTGTTGATGAAAGTGTATTAACATTAAGCTTACGTGTTAATGCTGATTGGGTTAATGATAATGAAAGAGTATTCCCAGTTATTATTGATCCAACTATTAAGGTCAATACTAGTGATATTTTTCATATGCATGTTACGAAAGATATTGGTAACGATACTCCATGCACAATGACACAAAAGACATTATATGCATCAATTGAAAAAAATGTTAACGGAGAAGTTTTTTCACAAAATATATACGCTAATATCAAAAGTCAAAAAATTTCTCCAAGTATTAGATCAAAAATATATAAGGCATGTGTAACATTAAATATTGAATCAATATCTGGTGATTATAAGACAGTTGTTTTGAAAGTCTCTAAAAACAATGTAATCATAAAAAGATTAAGCGGAAATAAAGATTTGAAAAAAATCGAGATTGATGTAACTAATGAAGTAAGAAGTGGAAGTAATGTTGATATTGAATTAGCATTTGAATATAATTCTTCTATGCAGTCTTATTACACTAGATACACATTTTACACACCTTTAGCAGATGAGCCTAATTGTTCATGTATTATTCTTGAATATAATGAACAAGATATAGTAAATACCAAAGAATATAGTATTGGAAATGGTGGAACAACAAGTGTAAATGTTAAGAATGGTGACTTTATTCATGAAATACCATTAACGACAGTTTCACATAATTCATTAGATTTAGGAAT
>CALBGF010000214.1 GCA_937893635.1 uncultured Mollicutes bacterium
CGCGCGACTAAATCATTAAGACAAACTGGTTCTACTATTAAGCCATTACTATATTACTTAGCTATGGTAATGGGAATGGATGTTAAAACAAAATTAATTAGTCAAAAAACAACATTTCATTTAGAAAATGGTAAAGATTATTCTCCTTCTAATGCCGGAGAAAAATACGCTAATAAAGCAATAACTATGTTAGAAGCGTTAGCGGTATCTGATAACATTTATGCTACTAAAACTCTTTTACTTGTTGGAAGTGAAAACTTAAAAGATTTATTAATCAAACTCGGTGTTAAGGATGCTGTTAATAATGCTACAATTGGGCTAGGAACTAATGTCATGTCTCCTCTCCAGTTAGCGGCAATATTTAATACATTTGCTAGTCTTGGTCATTATTATAAACCAAGATTTGTTAAATCTGTTTATCTAGAAAACAATCAACTTATTTATAATAATCCTAGTGTTAATTCATATAATCTTGATGAAAATATCGTTACAATTTTGAATTATATGTTAACAGCACCTTTTGACTCTAATTTAAATAGTTACATATCCCCCTCACTTATTAATTATCAAACAAATGTTACTTTTGGCGCTAAAACTGGTTCTACTGAATCTGATTCTTGGGTTGTAGGATTTAATCCCAACTATACCATTTGTGTTTATGTTGGAAAAGATGATAATACCTCATTAAAAAACGGCAAACTAGCCAAACAATTATTTGTTAGTATTGCCGATTCTTTAACTAAGAATGATAAGGATATATATTATAAAACTAATACAAATTTGCACTCTTTTAAAATATATAATGAATCAAAAAAAACTTATTCAAATACTTATTATTCTTTATATTAAGCATTTACTCTTTTTAATATTTCTTCTTTTCCTAATAATTTAATAATATTTACTAATTCTGCGCCATGCATTTGGCCAGTAATTTTTAATCTTAAAGGCATATATAAGGATTTACCTTTTACGCCAGTTTCACTAGCTATTTCTTTAAACATTGCTTTTAATGTTTCTGGTTCTAAATTATCTAAAGTCTCTAATTTATTAGCAAAAGTTTTTAAAACAAGTGGAGTAGATTCTAAATTAAGCATTGCTAAAGCTTCTTCGCTTTCATCTAATTTATATTCATACATTGGCTTAATTAAATTTACAATTTCTTCACCATATTGAATTTGTTCTTTGAACATATTAGCTAAGAATAATAATTTGTCGTCATCAAAATTTTCAATATTAACTGCTTTAGCCAAATATGGTTTTATAAATTTTAAATATTCTTCATCACTTAATTTTTTAATGTATTGACCATTCATCCAATTTAATTTATGTTGATCAAACATTGATGGTGATGATGACATACGACTTGGATCAAATTCTTTTTTAGCTTCTTCTAAAGTAAAGAATTCTTTTTCACTATTTGGTGTCCAACCTAATAAAAGAATGAAATTAAATATAGCTTCTGGTAAATATCCTAATTCACGATATTGAGACATAAATTGTAAAATGTTATGATCACGTTTAGATAACTTTTTACCATTTTCATTAATGATAATAGTCATATGTCCAAATGTTGGTACTTCCCAACCAAAATATTTATAAACTTGAATTTGTTTTGGAGTATTAGATAAATGTTCTTCTCCTCTTAAAACATGGGTGATTTCCATCATATGGTCATCAATTACAACCGCAAAGTTATATGTTGGAATGCCATTACTTTTCATAATTACCCAGTCACCAATATCATCATTATTAAATGTTACTGGTCCACGAATCAAATCATTAAAAGTAATATCCATATGATCTTGAAGTTTTAAACGTATACAAGGTTTTCTTCCTTCTTTACGATATTTTTCTTTTTCTTCTTCGGTTAGATGCAAACAGTGACGATCATATTTAGGAGCATTAATATCACGGGCGTATTGTGCTTCTCTACTAGCATCTAATTCTTCTTCATTACAGTAACATTCATAAGCATATCCATGTTCAACAAGCCAATTAGCGTATTTATGATATGTTTCCAAACGTTCCATTTGACGATATGGTGCATATTTAGGATTTGGTTTTAAAGGAGATTCATCAGGAATAATTCCTAGCCACATTAAATCATTAAGTTGGCTTTCTTCTCCACCTTTGACGTTTCTTTCAATATCAGTATCTTCTACTCTAAAAACAAAATCACCATTATATCTTTTAGCATATAAATAGTTAAATAATGCCGAACGCGCTCCACCAATATGTAAAAATCCTGTTGGTGATGGGGCATATCTTACACGTACTTTCTTTTCTTCCATATTAATCATCCTTTCTTAGTAACACAATAGCGGTAGCAACACATGCTTTTCCTTCCCCTACTGCTCCTAATCCTTCATTTGTTCCTGCTTTTATCGAAATGTTTTTAATATCTGTACATAAAATATTAGCTAAAACATTTCGCATTGAAGGAATATAATTTTTTAGTTTTGGTTTTTCTAAACTGATTGATACATCAGCGTTTCCAATAACATATCCTTCTTTTTTCATCATTTCATAAATTTTCTTTAAAATGATTTTTGAATCGATATCTTTAAATTCATCACTAGTATCTGGAAAATGTGTACCTAAATCTCCTAAAGCTAAAGCACCTAGTATTGCTTCACCTAAAGCATGAATTACAACATCCGCATCACTATGACCTAATAAACCTAAGTGATATGGAATTTCTACTCCACCTAAGATTAGTCTTCTTCCTTCCACTAAACGATGAATATCACTAGCATAACCTATACGCATATTATCACCTAAACATTAAATCTAAAGTGCATAATGTCGCCATCTTTAGCAACATAATCTTTTCCTTCAATACGAAGTTTACCTGCTTCTTTAACACCAAGTTCAGTTTTATATTTCATAATATCTTCATAAGTATAAACTTCCGCTTTAATAAAGCCTTTTTCAAAGTCAGTATGAATAACACCAGCGCATTGTGGTGCAAGCATACCATCTTTAAATGTCCAAGCACGACATTCGTCTTCTCCTACAGTAAAGAAAGTACGAAGATTTAATAAACGATAAGCTGATTTAATTACTTTATCTAATCCTGATTCGGTTGCGCCAAGCGAAGTTAAAAACAATTCTCTTTCTTCTTTAGGAAGACCCGCTAATTCGCTTTCAATTTCACAAGATACTGGAATAGCTTCTGCATTTTCTGATGCAGCGATTTCTTTTACGATTTGATAATATTTGCATCCTTCAATATTGGCATAGTCATTATCAGAAACATTAGCAACATAAATAATTGGTTTTAATGTTAAAAGTCCAAAATTAACTTTAGCGTATTGTTTTTGTTCACTTGTTAAACTAACTGAACGTGCTGGTAAACCACTTTGTAAAGCGTTAAATAAAGGTGTCAAAATATCCATTTCAAACATTGACATTTTATCTTTACTTACACGTGCTTTATTTGCCACTTTATCAATACGTTTTTGAACAGAATCTAAGTCCGCCATCACAAGTTCAAGATTAATAGTTTCAATATCACGTTTAGGGTCAACACTATTATCAACGTGAATAATTTCTGTTGAATCAAAACAACGAACTACTTCTACAATTGCGTCACATTCACGAATATGCGCTAAGAATTGGTTTCCTAATCCTTCACCTTTTGATGCACCACGTACTAATCCCGCAATATCATAGAATTCAAATGTAGCGTTAATCTTTTTCTTTGGATGAAATATTTCACATAAATCATCTAATCTTTTATCTGGTACTAAAACAATACCAGTATTTGGGTTGATTGTGGCAAATGGATAATTTGCTGCCTCAACGTGTGAATTTGTAATTGCGTTAAATAATGTAGATTTACCAACGTTTGGTAATCCAACTATACCTGCTTTTAAGCCCATAAAATATACACTCCTAACATTAAGCCTATTTATTATACAATTAATATTTTCTAAAGTAAAAAATATTTTATATTTTTTTATATAAACATCAAAAAAGTAATAAAAAAGCCACCCAAACGAGTGGCAAGTCTCACAAACTATTATAATTTATGAATATTGGCAGCGCGTAAACCGCGATCAGATTCTTCTAAGTCAAATTCGACGGCTTCACCTTTTTCTGCTGTTTTGTAATTGTCCATTACTAAAGCAGAATAGTGGAAGAATGCATCTCTACCATCTTCAGTGCGAATAAAGCCGTATCCTTTTTCCGCATTGAACATTTTAACTGTACCCTTCATAGTCTTCCTTTCTGAAGCATATATCATGAAGCGACATATCTAACTTCACTAATAGTTTAACACTATTAGCGAAAAAAACAAACAAATTATTTATAAAAACTCAAGAATTTTGCAATTTTTTTCTCATTTTGGGACGTTTTTTGAATGTACAATAGAAAAATTAATAAAATTATTGCTAAAAGAGGCAATAATCTAATTAATAATTGAGCGATGTTCATTATCGAAATTCGTAAAATATCGACTTTTACCATATTAAAAACAACAACAATTCCTAAAATAGAAATAAATGTAGAGCCAATTGCTTTCTTAAGTAAATAATAAATATAAAGAAATTTAAACTTTTTAACATCGCTAGTTGTTCCGCCTAATGCATAAATAGTTATAAAGTCGTTGATGTTTTCTTGCATGAAAAGATACACTACAAGCATAAACATAATAATTGATAAAGTAATCGTAAAAAATGAGAAAAACAGTAAAACTTTTTCAGCAATGGTTAAAATTTGGTCAATAGTATTAGTTAAATCACCTGTTGTATTAAAAAATTCGAATTTTTTATTTTCTTTGTTTAAATGCACAAGCATTTCCTCTGTTTTCTTGTTGTCTTTTAATTGAATTTCTACATTTTTAATAATCAGATCATAATTTGATACGTTTAAATAATCTCGGAAATACACATTTATCCAATTACTCTTTTGATAGATGTAACGATCCGAATTATCAATAATTTTTTTTATTTTTAATTTTGATTTTTCATAATAATTAAATAGTTTATTTTCTTTCATCTCGGAATGATGTAAAAATATTGTATATAAATATTCATTTTCTTGTACTTTTAAATGTTTAGCTAAAGCACTTGATATGACAATATCATCATAATTAAGTGTTTGTTTTATATCTTCGCTAATATTAGAAGAAAAATTAAAGCTGTTATTAGTAATATTTGTGATGTTACCATATGCGACATCTTTTGGATATTGTGTGTGACTATTTACATTTATACAAGCGTTTAATTCTGTTAAATTATCTAGAATAGTTTCATCTTTGCTTAAAACAAAATCACGGGCAAAGCCAGATACCATTGAATCAGGAATTACCATATATGTAGTATCATTACCTAAACGTAATTCTTTAACATCTACATCTTTTAAAAGTTCATTAATCTGCCATAATGATATATTAGGAATATTGGAATACTTAAAGACAATTTTATTATCCGAATTTAAAAAATAATTCGGAATTTTATAAGCAAAACTATTATCATATTCACTAAATTTTATAAATTCTTTACCATCATATGCATTCAAATAATATTGTTTATCTAATAGCCACGGTAAATCTTTAATACTTGTTTCTTTATCTTTAAAACGCATTAAATCTTCTAAAATATATTCATTAAATAAGCGATTGGAATGGAATATAGTGGGTTTATCACTATAAAATATTTTTTTAATCTTAAAAAGAACTTTATCACTATATTGCCATTCTTTTTTAGCTACATTAATTTCGTAAAATAAATCATTATTTAAAAGATATTTGTTAATCTCTAAAATACTAGTGAATTGTTGCTTTATAAACATATTAATATTCTTTAGTAGAAGGTCATTAATCCCAAGAATTATCTCATCATTTTCTAAATGCTCATTAGTATGTTCATAACCATTAATAGAAAAAAGAGAAAAATCAGCTAACAAAAATCGATTATTTTTGTGTGTTAAATAAATATCATTTGTATCAAATAAGCTATCAATATTATTTAAGTAATATGCTGATACACTTTCAAAAAATTCTGGATAATCATTAACCATATCCTGATAGTCTAAAAATGAAAAATCCACTAAATCGTAATTACCTTCAACTTTATTTTTCATGATTATACTATCTTTGTTTAAAAATGTAGCAAAAGTATTTTGTAAATTATCCTTAATTGCGTTACTGATTAAAATTGACATACAAAACGATATAAGTCCTACTGATAGTAGTGTTGTACATAAAGCGGTTCGAATTTTCTTTAATTTTAACTTATGCTTGATAATACTAACTAATGTTTGCAATCTAAAAATTTTACGTTTTTCACTTGCTCTTTTTATTTTACACTTATAACGCATATCATTATTAATTATTCCATCTTTAATAAAAAACATCTTATCAGCATATTTATTTGCTAAGTCCAAATTATGCGTGACACAAACCACTAATCGATGTTTGGATTCGCTTTTTAAAATATCAAAGACAATTTTAGCGCTTTCTTCATCAAGTCCTGCAGTCACTTCATCACAAAGTAAGATATCCGGATTTTTTAACAAATTCATAATCAAACAAACTCGAGCCTTTTCTCCTCCAGATAAAGAGGCGGCCAATTTATTTTTTATTGTTAATGATAGATGAAATTTAAGTAGTAAAGCATCAATATTGATATTTTTATTTTCTGCACAATATAAAATATTATCTTTTACTAATTCATTAGCAAAAAGAATATTTTTTTGATTTACATAACCGATATTAGCGTTTTTCATTACTTTATTATTAAATAAATATAAACCTTTATAATCTTTATCAAATCCCGCTAAAAGATTGAGCAAGGTTGACTTGCCACATCCAGAGTCACCACATATAAAATACAAGCCATAATCTGGTAACTTAAAATTTTTTATATCTAATATTAAAGTATTGTTATAATATTTTTTAATATTTTTAAGTTCAATCATTATTCATCCCTCAACATTCTAATTAAATCTAATTTATTAACTCTTCTAAATGCAAAAGTCATTGAAAAAATAATAATACTTAAAGAAACAATTAAACACATCATAGCCGGAAATATAATAGAAAAATTTAAATTTTCTATTAAGTATTTTTTAATAACTATATCCGCAATATAGTTAAATGCACTTGATAAAATAAAAGAAACTAAAAAAGCCACTATTGTAACTATTATCATCTCTATTAAATATATTTTTAGATATGTTTTTTTGTCTTTTCCCATTGAAACTAAAATAGCCATTTCTTTTTCCCCATCAATAATTATTGATATACAAATAAACAATAAAATAGCAATATTAGATACAACTAAAATAATTGTAAAAATCATAACAAATAAAGCGATACTATTTTTAATTTCTAAAAAAGATTGATCAATTAAATATGCATTGCTAGAAATATCAAACCCATTAACGCCTTTTTTAATAATCTTATAAACTTTAATAATATCTTCATCTGTTTTAAGTTTGATAATCATTTGGTAATTAGAAATTATATCATTTGCTTTTGCTTTAGCAATTATTTCATATACTGTTTTATTTGTGGATGTATATGTGTTTTGTAATATTTTTTTAGCGAAGTCATAATTGTAATAGATTCTTGGTACATTTAATAATCCTACTTCTTTTATGACTTTTATTATCTTAAAATCACTTTTTAAGTTATAAGATTCAATTTTGTCATAAAAGTATACTTGATTAGAAAAATCATAAGAAAACGATGAAGAATTTAACAATTTATAACATTCTTCATTTACCACTACTTCTTCAAAACTATTAGTTTGATAAAATGATGGGACAAAAGTAATGCCTTTTATAACTTTCTCATCCTTAATAACATCAATACTACTTTTAAAAGCACAAGACAAATCATAATAATAAGAAAAATCTGGTAAAATCTTTTTTAACGATTCCATTTCACTAATAGACGGACGAGAAATTTCTTGAAAAGCAAATATCGTATCTGTAGATTTCTTATTTTCAATTTTTGATATTTTAAAAACATTTTTATCCACAAAATTTGTTGTTAATTTATCTTTACTATCATTAGCAAAAAGCATCAACGAGGAACTAATAATTAAAAAAAGCATTGAAAAACATTGTGATAAAGTAATTAAAAAATATTTAAATTTATTTTCTCTAAAATGATTTTTAATTAAAATTTTATCACTTACATCATTATTTTCTCTTACATTTTGTGTATATTTATTATCATCATAGTTATATGTTAGTTGATGAATTTCTTCTACCTTCAAGCAATATTTATTTAACAAATCTACATTATGGCTCACAATAATAACAAGTGACTTGTCGCTTAATTTTTTTAAGAGCGCAAATGTATTTTCGCTATTACTAGAATCTAATGCTCCAGTAGGCTCATCCGCGACGATAACGCTTGGATTATTTATTATTGCTCGTGCAATTGCAACACGTTCTTTTTCTCCGCCCGAAAGATTTATAACTTTTTTATGCCATAATTTTTTATCTAAATTAACTGATTTTAGCGCATTTTCAATATTTTTACGATTATTTACACCAATTAATGAACTAGCTAATTCCACGTTTTCATAACTTGTAAGATTATTTAATAAATTAAAATGTTGATAAATAATTCCAATAGTCCGTGAAACATTTATTTTATCTTTTTTAGGATCTAAATTATTTATTTCTAATGTACCACTATAATCATTATCTAATAAACAAATTATATTTAATAAGGTTGATTTTCCTGACCCTGATTCTCCATATATTCCAAACATTCCTTTTGAAGGATAAGAGGCATTAATTTTATTTAAGATTACACGATTTCCAAAACGTTTAGTAATGTTTTTTAAAACAAGCATAAAAAAATCCTCCTATTAATTAATAAAGAAGGATTTTTGATTTTTCGACTAAGAAATTTTTCTTTTTATTTTTTTGTTAAAAGTTTCACGATCAAGCATAACTACATTGCCACATCCAAGACACTTTAATTTAATATCCGCGCCCACTCTTGTTACTTCAAATAATTTAGAACGGCTAGCACAAGGATGTTCTTTTTTCATCTCGACAATGTCACCGATTTTCACACTAATTATTTCCATATTATTCATCTTCCATTTTTACTGCGGCTGGAACTTTCGGAAGTCCTGGCAAAGTTAAAATATTTCCTGTTAAAGCTACTACAAATCCTGCGCCGCTTGATAAAGTAACATCTCTTACAGTTATAGTGAAATCTTTCGGTGCTCCATAAATTTTAGCATCATCAGTAAATGATTGAGGCGTTTTTGCAATACAAACCGGGGTATTTCCAAAACCCATTTGTTCGAATTTTGCAATATTTTTTTCTGCTTCTTCTAAGAAATTCACATCACTAGCGCGATATATTTCTTTAGCAATCTTTTTGATTTTATCTTTAATTGATAAATTAACATCATATAGAGGATGATAATTAGATTTTTTAGTTTCTAATGTTTCCATAACTTTATTTGCTAAATCAATCGCCCCATCTCCGCCTTTAATAAATCCATCAAGGAAAGAAACGACATAATTATGATCTTTGCACCATTTTGTTAATGCTTTTATTTCTTGTTCTTTATCACTAGCGAAGTGGTTAATAGCCACTACTACTGGTAGGCCGAATTTTTTCATATTTTCTAAGTGCCTTTCAAGATTCTTACATCCTTCAAGCATTGCTTCAACATTCTCTAATTCCAAATCATTTTGTGACACTCCGCCATGCATTTTAAGCGCTCTAATAGTGGCTACCATAACTGCCATATCTGGTTTTAAATTGCCGACACGACATTTAATGTCTAAAAACTTTTCCGCGCCTAAATCAGCACCAAATCCCGCTTCTGTTACAACAATATCGCTTAATTTTAATCCTAATTTTGTAGCCATAATTGAATTACAACCATGCGCAATATTTGCAAAAGGCCCACCATGAACTAAGCAAGGATTGTGTTCTAATGTTTGAACTAAATTAGGATTTAAAGCATCTTTCATTAGTTTATATATAGCATTAGATATATGTAAATCTTTTATTGTAACTGGTAAATCATCTTTGGTATAAGCTACGATTACTTTATTTACACGATTAATAAAGTCTTCCTTATTTTCCGCCAAACACATAATAGCCATCATTTCTGAAGCAACCGTAATAACAAATCCATCTTGACGAACTACTCCATTATTACGACCTTGTGCTACAGTAATTTCTCTTAAAGCACGATCATTCATGTCAATAGCTCTTTTCCAAACAATACGGTTTGGATCAATATTTAATTCATTGCCTTGAAAAATATGGTTATCAATAATAGCGGATACTAAGTTAATAGATGAAGTTAAAGCATGCATATCACCAGTAAAATGTAAGTTAATATCTTCACTTGGCCCGATTGATACTTTGCCTCCACCAGTCGCGCCACCTTTAATTCCAAATACTGGTCCTAAAGAAGGTTCACGTAAAACAAGCATACAATTCTTTTTTATTTTAGCTAATCCATCTGCTAAAGCGATGGATGTGGTTGTTTTACCTTCCCCAGCTTTAGTTGGTGTAATTGCAGTAACTAAAACTAATTTTCCATTAGGCTTATTTTTTAATTCTTCCATAATTTCCATATTAATTTTAGCTTTATAATGGCCATATGGTTCTAAATACTTATCTTTAATACCTACTTTTTTAGCGATATCACTAATTTTTAATAAATTTTCTTCCATACTTAGTCCCCTTTCATATTTTCAATCACATAATTATATGCTTTATCGGCATTATCAAACCATTTCATTGGTAATTGATTTTTAAAATAAGTCATTTGTCTTTTAGCATAATTACGTGAATTTTTCTTAATTAACTCTATTGCTTCATTTAAAGTTAATTTATGATCTAAATAAGCTAATAATTCTTTATACCCAATAGCCTGAAAAGCATGAATTGATTCTGGGTATTTATTTTTTAAATTATTAACTTCTTCAACCAAACCATCTTTGATCATTTCATCTACTCTATTATTAATATCATTATATAATTTTTCACGTTCGACGTTAAGACCTATAAACATTACATCATATAATAATTTATGTTCTTGGGAATCAATAATGCTTGATTTGGTTTTACCATGCAAGCGATATATTTCAATTGCCCTTAGTACTCTTTTACGGTTATTAACGTGAATAGTTTTTGTTGATTCTTCATCAACTTTTCTTAATTCTTCATATAATTCTTCATTACTTAATGAAACTAAATCAGACAAGTCAGCATGATTATCTTCATCATCAAAAGAGAAATCAAAAAGAGTAGCTTTTTGATATAAACCAGTTCCTCCAACGATAATAATATTTTTCTTTTTGTTTTCTAAATCAGCAATAGTTTTTCTTGCTAACTCTTGATAATCTTTAACATTAAAATTCGTATTTGGATCAACAAAGTCAAATAAATGATGCGGAACAATGGTGCGTTCTTTTAATGTTGGTTTTGCTGTACCAATATCAAAATATTTATATACTTGAAAAGCATCACCATTTATAATTTCAGCATCTAATGCTAACGCTAATTTTATGGCTAAACTAGATTTTCCTGAGCATGTCGGACCTGCGACAACTATAATCATACGCCTGTCCTCTTAAATAATTTTTCTAATTCATATTT
>CALBGF010000215.1 GCA_937893635.1 uncultured Mollicutes bacterium
TATTATTATTCGTCAATGCTTTAAAATTACTTTTTATGATTGTTATAGCGTGTATTCCAGCAGGATTAATTGGTATATTATTTAAAAGTAAAATCGAATCAATTTTTGCTAATACTATATTTATTGGTATTAATCTTATTATTACTGGATGTTTGTTATTCTTACAAAAATATATTAAAGGAAAGAAAACCTTGGATACTATGAATTGGCTTGACGCTATAGTAATTGGTTTATTTCAAGCTATTGGTATTTTGCCAGGAATTTCTCGTAGTGGTATTACCACAATTGGAGGAAAAGTATCGAAGTTACAAGATGAAGACGCTATTAACTTTGCCTTCCTTTTATTTATACCTGTAACTTTAGGAACTGGTTTATTAGAAGTTGTAGATATAATAAAAGGCGACTTAGTATTATCCTCTAATGATATTTTACTTTATATTGTTGGTATCATCATTAGCGGACTAGTTACATATATCGCCTTAAGTTTGTTATTAAAAATTATTAAAAAAGGAAAATTACATTATTTTGCCTATTATTGCTTTGCTATTGGTCTTGCTGTTATTATTTGGCAGTTATGTAAATAAGCACTATTTATTAAAATTTAAATAGCGTTTTTCACGTAAAAATCTCTTTAATAAAAACAAGCAATAAAAAGGTATTGTGAAGATGCCTTTATTATAAGATAAAGTGTTTTCAGATAATTTGATGCCATAATGGATATTATAGTCACCTTTTAGCACGGCTTTTAAAGATATTCCACGTTCACGATATGTTTTAACTTCAATAGGTAGTATTTCATCATTATCATCAACAATAACGAAATCTAATTCAACGTTATAGTCTTTACTTTTATAAAAATAATAGTCAAAACCCATTCGTTTTAAAGATTCTGCGACAACACTTTCTTGTAAAGCACAATTATAATCTACACTATTATGATCATTAACAATTTTTCTAATAGTTCTTATGCCATAGTTAATAAATAGTAAGGAATGATCCATATAATATAAGTGGAAATTGTCTAATTTTTTTTGATTTTCAAATGGTAATGTTATGTTATTTAATCCATAGCATTTACTAATCATTCCTGAATCTGTTAATCTCGCAATTACTTCATTATAATCTTTAAATCTTGCTTTTTTATATAACTTTGAAATTATAAACTTATGATTATCACGCATTAGTTGTGTTGCCACATTAGCGTATAACTTTTCATATCTTGGAATGCCTAATTCATCGATATGTACGCCTAATCTTTCACAAGTATAGTTAAAAATTTCTGTATTGATATCAAACACGCTATTTAGTTCATCACCTTTAAGCGATTCTTCTACCGCAGATGGGAAACCACCAACAAAAGAATATTTACGAAATAGTGATGAGAATTTTGATGATTTTTCTAGTCTTATTTGTTGCATTTTGATTAATGAAGCATATAAATCTTCGCTTATTTCACTATCATATCCTTCTGCCCATAAATATTCTTCAAAATCTAAAGGATATAGTTCATATTCTTCGATAAATTGTTCAACCTCTTTAATTTTGTTGTAAGTATCCCAGAAATCGTCCGTCATATCGGCACCACTCTCGCGCATAATGTTTTCCGCGTTATCTGCGCCAATGATTTGGTTAATGATAGAAAGAATGTCCTCACGGGATGCGGCTCCCTTAATTCCAAATTCAAGTGGCTTGCCATCTGGCCCGTAAATGGTGCCACCATCTGTTTCCTTATTATTTTCGTCCAGTTTAACAGAATAAGCGGAACCCATAAGGTGTTTATTGATGTAACCTGCAATATTATAAGCATTTGCAAGATCGGAAGAGCACACGTCT
>CALBGF010000216.1 GCA_937893635.1 uncultured Mollicutes bacterium
TTAACTGCAGCTTTGTTATTTGTTGTACCAACAAATTTGCAATTATTAAATATAGCAGTTGTAACACCATCATTTTGTGTTTTATATGCATGAGCAAATTTACCAGTTGAAGAATTAAATGTGCAGTTATCAAATTCAAAGTAATTTCCTGAATATAACCATAAATTATATTCTTTATCAGTGTTAAATACACAATTTTTAAATGTTACTTTACCTGTACCCCAATATGAACCCATACCATTAATGATACAGTTTTCAAACATCATTTCTTTTGGTCTAACAAATCCGTTGAAATTTTCAACACCTAATTCAATTGTAACATTTCTAAATGTTATAGAATTTGTTCCATCAAACGAATAATCAGCATTTGCTTCACCAGATACACCTTTTGGAGTATTTTTATAAATGGTTTTTCCGTTTCCTTTACCAATAAATGTTAAATCTTTATCAGTAGCATATTTCTTATTTGTTTCTTTTAGACTAAATTCACCTTCAGCCAAACTAATTGTTGCGGAATCTGTATTTTCTAATGCATTAGAAATAGATGAACTAAGATTATCATTTGAACTTACTTTAACCATATCTGTTTCAGCAAAATCAACATCATAATCAACATCAGATTTCCATTTAACTGCAACTTTAGCACCATTAAGAATATTATCTTTAGCAACAAATGTTGCGCCCTCTTTCATGCTTGGTGTTGCACTAAACGCCATTAATGCAATACAACCATTAATTTCATTTCCTGTAATCTTAATATTACTTGATTCACCAGATGTAGTTGAGAATATAATAGCGTCATTTTTCTTATTTCCATCATCAATTAGATTGAATGTGTTGTTTGTAATTTCTAATGAAGCATTTTCTACAACTTGTTCATACAATTTAATTGGACGAGTTGATGTAAATGTTGAATTCTTAATTGTGACTTTAGAACCTTCTCCAAGATACCAACCTAAATTAGAGGCACCAAGATTAATAAACCACATAGGATTGCTATCGTTACCATTGTTGAATTGTTTGAATTCGCAGTTATCAATAATTAATTCTCTAGCAAATCCACCATTTTGGAATAAAGCACCATCATCAAATGTACAATTTCTTAAAATGATTTTATCTAATTTATGTGGATATGTACTTTCGTGATTATATCCATTAGCAATAATTTGTTGCCATTCAGCTTTAATACTAAGTGCACCTTTAAATGTTGTACCATCAAATATTAATGTAGCTCCATCTGGAAGATTAGTACCAATATATCCTTTTTTATCATTATTAATATCATTAGGATTTTTGCCCTTAACTCCTTCAAATGTTCCGCCTTTAATTACAAATGATTGACCTTTTTTAGCAGTATTTAAAACTGTTTCAGTTCCTTTAGGGCCTACCGCCACTTCTTTTTCATCTTCTGTTAATTCACTAGTGTTTTTAAATGTATGTAAATCAGCGATATTTTTATTACCTAAAGTTAAATTGTTTGCTTCTAATGTTTTACCAGTTAAATCAACATTAACTGTTTCAGTAGCGGTACCAATAGAACTTAGGCTATTTAATTCATCGATAGATGTGAAGTTTAAAACTTCTTCTCCATGACAAACTGTACATACGTTATCAACAAAATCATGTCCTTCGGCAACATCATATTTGTTAGTAATAAATTTTAATTTCTTAATTTGTTCGTCATTTAAGTTTGCTGTTGAGCTAGATAATAATTCATCTGCTAAACAAACAAATGAGCGTGAATCAGAACGATTACTATAAACATAACTATCTCCACCATCGATTGAATAATAAACAACAGCTTGATATTTTAATGCATAGTGATCTTTTGCTAAATCTAAAACGCCACTCATAGTATAATCATTTTCGGCTTCTTTATATATTTTACTTGCTGGGAACTCCATTGAGATAGCTCCTTTGTCTTTGCCAAATTGTTTTAAGAAAGTAAAATAATCTTTTTCACTGCTTTGTTTGTTAAAAGCATCATAAGCCGCTTGTGGAATAATAATCATTCCTAATTCTACGTTATCTTTGTAAGCACCATTACTAACAAAGTTATTATAAATATTTTTGTCCATATGTGCTTTAAATCTAATACCTACTGCTTGTTCATCGACTCTTAAAGAAGCACTAGCATCAAATTTAATATTAGCATCTACTGCAATCGCAGGATCAGCTTTGGCTGTTTTTGTGTCAAATAAATTACCATTGCAAGTAATAACTCCTAAACCAAGTCCAGCAGTAATTACAAACAATCCAATTTTTTGCTTTGTAATTGTTTCCATGTAAATCCCTCCTTATAGTTACTTTGTAGAAGTAAAACTACTCCAATCTCCACCATTATCTGGCATAATTACATCTTTGTCTTCTTCTACACCAGATACACAAATAACATCACATACTTTAATTTCAATGAATGTTATAAATGGTTCTTCATAAACTTTCAATTTTTCCATATGCTTATCTTTCTCCTTTTATCTTATAAGATAATACCCCCCCCCCGTAGCATTTTGTCAAGGTTTTTTTGAGCAATATTACAAAAATAAACAATTTGTAAATCTTGAGCATTATTCTGGATTCTATATCTTGCCTAATTTTGCATAATTACAGCAAAAATGATATTATAATTTTGTAACAAAAAAGCAATTAAGGAGTGAATAGTATGCCTTTCGATAGCAGATTTATAAAACATGACATAATGATTTCTTATTCTACAAAGCGCGCGATTGTTGCTAGTGATATTGCAAGTTTATTAAATAGTAATGGCTATAATGTTTGGATTGCTCCTAACTCCATTCCTAAAGGCATTGATTATATTGATGAAATATATTCCGCAATAGACAATTCTAAAATAATCGTGTTTATATTATGTGAAGAATCGCTTGATTCTAAATGGTGTCAAAATGAGCTTATTTATGCAATAAAACAAAATAAAAAAGTTTTGCCAATTCAAATCGCCGACGTAATTCATCCATATGATAAAATGGGAAAAATATTAAAGCCATTGCAAAGAAGTCAAATTTTAAATTTATTTCCTGAATATGCTGCAAAATTATCTGAGGTTTTAAAAAGTGTACAAGTTTTATTAGATAATAATGTTTCTAATATTGTTAATCCATATCCACAAGATAGTTATGCCTTTTTTGCTAGTGATGATATCTTTATTGGAAGAGAATTAGACATTGAAAATATTCATAATTTGTTAGCAAAAAATAGAATAATTAATTTATATGGTATGGGTGGAATTGGAAAAACCTCTTTATTAAAACATTTCTTTGCTTATTATAGTAATAAGGATGCCTATCATAGTATCCATATTTGTAAATATACTAATTCCATTGAAGAAACTATTGCCGCTATACCGTTTAATGGATTTAATGACGCAAAGTTTTTAGATTCAATTGTTGATCCATCTATCACGAAAACAAAAGCGCTCTATCAAAGAAAGATGATTTTGCTTCAAAATTTGTCAACAGAATGTCTTCTTGTTATTGATGGAGCGGATTATATAAATGAAATGGAATTAATACCTCTTACTACACTAGGTTGCTCAATTATCATTTCTTCTAGAAACAAATATAATTTTTGTGCAAATTACCACTTAAATTCATTAAGCGAAGATTCTCTAATTCAAATGTTATTTGCTTATGCAAATGAAGAATATAATGAAAAAGAAGCTAAATATGCTCAAGAAATAGTTAAAAAGATGGGATATCATACTTTAATGATTAAACTCATTGGTAACTACGCTAACGAAATGTATTATACGTTTGAAGAACTATTTAACGATAATCTATTAAATGATATAAATGAATTTGATAGTGATGAAGAAAAAATATCCACATTATTTGATTATTCCAAATTAAATGAAGATGAAATAGAAATGTTAAAAATTTTAGCACTATTCCCACATGGAATTAGCAAAGGAGCAATGCAAAAAATAGATAGAACATTGCTTAGAAAATGTGCTTCTTTAGTAAAAAAAGGAATTGTAAATGAGGATAATGGATTTAGTTTACACCAAATAATAATTGAAAGTGTTATTAAAAACACATCACTAGATACAACATCATTAAAACCATTTTTATCAAGATTTATTGATGTTTTTAGAAATATTGGTTTAGAGAAAGGCGAACTCACCATAATTATCAAACATATGTGTAATGTTTTAAAAGGTGAAGACGAATTAATGGTTTTACTATTACATCGTTTTGGTAATTGTATTTGTGATATTAATTACGCTGATTTATTCCATGTTGATGAAGAAACTTATAATAGTCAGGATATGAACTTTTATAATCAAAAAAATACAGATAACGAAAGATTTGAAATGTATGATTATTCCAATTATTTAAATACAAAAGCTTATGAACTCGCTTTAAAAATTAATCTAAAAGATCATAATTTAATAAGCTATATTTTATCCTATATTGGTTCTACTCATTTTAATAAAAACGATTATGAATCTGCATTGAAATATCAACAACTAGCGTTAGAGGAAATTAAAAAAGGCGACAATATCGATTACTCTAACTATATTGTTATATTAAATAGAATTGGATTAACTGCAATTGAAGTAAATAAGTTAGAAATTGCTAGAAAATCATTCGAAGATTATATAGATACTATTAATAAGCAAAATATTAGTAACGCTAATTTATCGATGGCTTTATTTAATATTGCTAACACTTATTATAAAGAAAAAAATTATGATAAAGCAGAATCTTACTATCTAGAATCAATCAGTAAAAACACTGATAATCCTGAAACATCTTTTGGTTTATCAGAATTGTATATGTTACTTGCTGATATTTATTTAAAAACAAACAAAAAAGAAATAGCTAGTAATTATTATCTAAAAGCAAAACATATTAAATGCAATATTATCAAAGACAAAGATAAACTAGATAATTTCATTAATAAATATGAGGCATTATATTTATAGTTTTGCTTTTGTTATACTCCAAAAAGTTTTATACTAAATCCGAGGTGGATAAAAATGAAGTATTTAATTATATCTGATATTCATGGCTCTTATTACTACTTAAATAAAGCATTAAAAGTATTCAAAAAAGAAAAATGCGATAAAATTCTTATTCTAGGTGATGTTTTATATCATGGTCCAAGAAATGATTTACCAAAGCAATATGCGCCTAAAAAGATTATCCCTTTATTAAATGAACTCAAAGATAAAATCATTTGTGTTCGTGGTAATTGTGACGCTGAAGTCGATCAAATGGTTTTAAAGTTTCCAATAAGAAAAGGAAAAGAAATTGATGATAATATTACTGCTTATTTAACACACGGTCACAAAATTAATCCGCAAAATCCATATAAAAAGAAAAAAGTTGACGTTGTCTTATTCGGTCATAGTCATATTCATGAAATAACAAACGTAGATGGTGTTACATATATTAATCCAGGATCTATTTCTATTCCAAAAGGCGACAAAATCAACTCTTACGCTATATGGGAGAACAATACAATTACTATTTATAATTTACTAACTGGTGATAAATTGATGGAATATACAAAATAGTGCAAATTTACACTATTTTTTAATATAAACCAATTAGTTATACATATTATTAATTTTAAAAAATGTTTTTGCTAACTACTATTGCTATGCCATTATTTATTGCATCATCATAGTTATAATGTTCATATAGTAATTTTTGAGTAACATTAATATAATCTAATTCATAGAACTTACTATCAATAATCTCTTTTAACATATTTGTTATGTTATACTTTTCATTTGCAGATGGATTGTTTTTAGACAATGCCCTATCTTTTCTGACTAATTGAATTAATTCTTTGATTTTGTTGTCAAATTTTATATATGGAATCATTTTTGCCACATCATATAGGTGTCTAGAGTCTCTATCCATCATATTTTGAATTCTATAGTCACATATAGCAAAAATTTTATCAATAAAAGTTCTGTTTAAAGACTGCACATCAAATTCGAAAAACATTGCATCAAAAGAAATAGGCAGTTGAATGTTTTTTTCTTTACAAAAACTTCCAATAAAACTATTAATTGTTTTTTTCTCCACTGGATATACCAATTGATAAAAACTTGTTTCTATAATAATTTCTAGCGGTTTATCATCAAATAAAGATTCGTAAGTAAAAACATATTTATTGTAATCATGTCTTGATTTAATCTTATTTGGATTACTTAACGTTAGATCAAGAATATCAGCAACATTAAGTATCGCCTCTTTTGCTTTTTTCTTTTCACCATCAGTTGCTTTTTTACTAAAAGATATGTCTATATCCTCAGAAAATCTATCAATAAGTCCATATACTTTTGATAGTGATGTTCCGCCTTTAAACACAAAAGGCAAATTCGACTTGCTTAGCTCATATAAAAAGATTGATTGTATTGTATCTTTTTCAACAATAATAACGTTCTTTTTTATTTCTTGAGCTATTGTTTCAATCACTTCTCTCCAAACCATTTCGTTTCCGTTAGACCAACTCATTCATTAATCCTCCATCATAAATATTTTTGTACACACACATCGGATATAAAGATATATATTTTTTTACATATTCAAAATTAACATTAGTTTTAGCCACAAATTCTTTAAGTTTTTCAACACGCTCTTTTTTATCAAGCTCAGAATACTTGTCTATATAAAGCATCAAATCTAAAAATTGAAGAGCCGAAATATTATCCTTAGTAATTTTAACAACAGGTTTATAAACAATTATCATAAAACCATCAATGCTGTTCTTTCTTTGCTTAGTTGTTGCCTTATTAGATGCAACTTCAATTACAGCAGGATTTTGTGTTGTAAACCCATATTTATTTAATAAAGTTAAGCCCGTATAAAAGCCCGAATAATTCTGTATGTATAACTTATTAACATATTTATCTATAGAAATTTTGCCTTCTGTGCCTAAAATGGTTTTATATTTTTTATAATATACTCCATTATATAATCTTGCTAAGACACCAATATCAGTTAGTCTTTTAAGTTCTTGCCTTAAATAATTTTTACTACTGCATTTGAATTCTTCAATAAATATTGGCTCTCCATTGGCATAGTTATTTAAATTTAACTCCATAATTAAAACCACCTAACAATCTTGAAATTTTATTTTTCATATTTATTATATGCGTTTTATATTTTTTTATCAACAAAAATGCATTTACTAAAAATACGAGTTTACATAGCAGCAATAATTTATGTTTGATTTGTCATATTTAAAAAGCACATAAAAACTGTGGAAGTGCTTAAATAATTAAGTTTCCACAGTTTTTTAATTAAAAAGTTTAATCTACATTAATTTGCAT
>CALBGF010000217.1 GCA_937893635.1 uncultured Mollicutes bacterium
TCAAAAGCATTTTTTAATGTTAATGACTATAATATTTATGTCATTGATAAGCAAGGTCGTTTAGATTTAATTATTTATACATTTGACAAATACTTATCAGAAATTAATGTTACGGATTTTATGAAACGCGCTACTAAATTAATGAAAGTATTTTATAAAAATGATCGTTTAAGATTTATTGATGCCTTATATGAAGAAAAATTCATATCGCAAAAAACATATAAGAATATTTTAGGGAAGGTGAAAAATGATGAAGTATAAAGTTGTTACATTAGGTTGTAAAGTTAATACCTATGAATCAGAAGCTTTAAAAACTTTATTTGATAAAAAAGGATACACCAACGATGAAGAAAATCCTGATGTTGTTGTTATTAATACATGCTCAGTTACTTCCACTAGTGACCAAAAATGTCGTCAAAAAATTCGAAGTTTAATTAAAGCCCATCCTAACGCTGTTATGGTTGTTATGGGATGTTATGCTCAAGTTGGTTTTAAAGTAATTAGTGAAATACCAGGAGTTAATATTATTGTTGGAACTAATAATCGTCATTTAATTCCGGAATTAGTGGATAAGTATTTATTTGACCATAAACAAATTAATATTGTTGAAGAAGCCAAAAGAGATTTTAAATATGAAAGTTTAAGTGTTACATCATATTATGAAAACACACGTGCATTTTTAAAAATTCAAGATGGCTGTGATAATTTTTGCTCATATTGTATTATTCCTTATGCGCGCGGAAAAATGCGCTCTAGAAATAAAAACGAAGTATTAAAAGAAGTAAGTCAATTACTTGATAACGGCTTTAAAGAAATTGTTTTAACTGGTATTCATACCGCGGGATATGGAAAAGAATTCCCAGATTATAAATTCCATGATTTAGTACGTGATATCTTACAAGATAAACGTCTAAAAAGATTAAGAATATCTTCTATTGAAGAAAGTGAAATTACGCCTGAACTAATTGATTTATTTAAAGAATATGATGCTTTAGCGCGTCACTTACATATTCCTCTTCAATCAGGTTCAGATAGTGTTTTAAAAAGAATGAACCGTAAATATGACGCTACATCATTTTGGTATAAGATTGCCGGTATTAAAGCCTCTGTACCCGATATTGCAATAACTACGGATATCATTGTTGGATTTCCTGGCGAAACAGAAGAAGAATTTGAAGAAACAATGAAATTATCGGAACAATGTGGATTTGCTAAGATCCACGTATTCCCTTATTCTCCACGTGAAGGAACCCCAGCGGCAAAAATGAAAAATCAAGTTCCACCTGACATTAAAAAAGGTCGTGTCAAACGCTTGATATCATTATCAAATAAATTAGAAAATGCTTATCAAAAGAAATTTGAAGGTAAGACATTATCAGTATTATTCGAAGAATATGATCCAACACTAGATATGTACAAAGGTCATAGTTCTAATTATTTATTAGTTTATAAAAAATCTGATGTTAATTTACATAACCAAATGATTGATGTTGAATACCATAAAATTTGACACTGTAAAACAAAATAATTTGATTGAATCAACACTTTTATAAAAATACTATATTTTTTTAAAAAATATTATTGATATTAGTAGACTTAAAACTTATAATATCAACGTTGATAACAAAACTAGGAGGTGTACTTATGGCTGTACCATTTAGAAGAACTTCAAAAACTTCCAAAAGAATGCGTAGAACACATTTCAAATTAGCAGTAGAAGGTATTGCAAATTGTCCAAAATGTGGCGCAATGATTAAATCTCACCACGTATGTCCAAAATGTGGATATTATGATGGCAAGAGCGTTGTCGAAGTAAAATCAGAAAACAAGGAAGCTAAATAATTGGTCTTGCATAACGCAGGACTTTTTATTTTGCTCATTTTTTGATAAAATCATTAAGGTGAGTTTTATGAAATATGTGTTAGTAACAGGTGCTTATGGTGGCATGGGAAAAGCAACCATTAAATTATTAAAAGAAAAAGGTTATTTTGTTTTTGCACTTGATAAAAAAGTAGAAGAAAAAGAAGATAATATTATGCCTATTGAATGCGACATAACAAATGAAGAAAGTATTTTATTAGCATTTGAGCAAATTAAGAAAGTAACTAATGAACTATTTACCATTATTCATTATGCAGGAATTTATATGCTTAATTCTTTAGTAGAAATGGAATATGAAAAATTTGAAAAAATATTTAAAATTAATTTATTTGGTGCTTTTTTAATTAATAAAACATTTTTACCTTTATTAAAAGATGGAAGTAAAATTATTATGACCACAAGCGAATTGGCGCCCCTAGATCCGCTTCCTTTTACTGGAATATATGCAATTACTAAAAGTGCATTAGATAAGTATGCCTATTCACTTCGTATGGAGTTACAGTTACTAAATATTTCTGTTTCTACTTTACGCGCGGGAGCAGTTAATACTGGTATGCTTAATGTCTCTACGAGCGAATTAGATGATTTTTGTAATAACACAAAATTATATAACTGTAATGCAAAAAGATTTAAGAATATCGTTGATAGCGTCGAAGCTAAAAAAATATTACCAATTAAAGTTGCAAAAAAGAATTATAAAATATTAAATAAGAAACACCCAAAATTTGCTTATAGCATTAATAGAAATAAGTTGTTAATTTTATTAAATATCCTTCCAAGAAGATTACAATTTTGGATTATTAGAAAAATTTTAAAATAAATACGATATAAAAGTTTTAAACACAAAAACGTGTGCTAGATTTTAATGATTATTTCAAGTATAATTAAATT
>CALBGF010000218.1 GCA_937893635.1 uncultured Mollicutes bacterium
AAAAAAGTTACTTATCTAGGTGAAGGTCCTAATGAATCTTATATTGATCGTCATCAAGGCAATATCTTCTATACACATGATTTTGATGTATTTAGTAAAAATAATTGTTTTAATTATCCTTATCCTCAGGAATCTGGATCACATAATAATACAAAATTTACCTCTTTATTTTCTGATAATTATATATTTACAATGCTTGCTAATGAACTAGTTTCTTTCCAAGCTATACCATTTAAATTAAATGAATTTAAAAATCATGCCCACTTAATGAAATATAAAAGCGGACATGTTGTATTTAATATCGATTATAAAATGTCAGGCTTAGGTTCTAATAGCTGCGGACCAGAATTACAAAAAGAATATCAACTTAATGAAGAAGAATTTAGTTATGAGTTTGTTTTAAAAGTTGAATCAATTAACTAAATATCAAATAATAAATTTTTAAAATGGCTATGCTTTAATTAGCCATTTTTTATAATATAAATTTCTTTAGCCAAAATAATTGTATGGTATAATAAAAGCACAAAATAAAGCGTTTTCAAGGAGTATACATATGGCCACTTTAAAATTTAAAAACATTAATAAAATATATGATAATAACGTTCAAGCCGTCTTTGATTTTAATTTAGAAGTTCAAGACAAAGAATTCATTGTATTCGTTGGACCTTCTGGATGTGGTAAATCCACTACTCTTCGTATGGTTGCTGGCTTAGAAGATATCACTAGCGGTGAACTTTATATTGATGATAAATTAGTTAATGATGTTGCACCAAAAAATCGTGATATTGCGATGGTATTCCAAAGTTATGCGCTTTATCCTCATATGACTGTTTATGATAATATGGCATTTGGTTTAAAGCTTAAAAAGATGCCTAAGGCCGAAATTGACAAAAAAATTAAAGAAGTATCGGAAATATTAGGATTAACAGATTATTTAAATCGTAAACCTAAGGCTTTATCAGGTGGACAAAGACAACGTGTGGCTTTAGGTAGGGCCATCGTTAGAAATCCAAAAGTATTCTTAATGGATGAACCATTAAGTAACTTAGATGCTAAGTTACGTGTCCAAATGCGTAGTGAAATTGCTCGTATTCATGAACAAGTTGGCGCTACAACGATTTATGTTACTCATGATCAAACTGAAGCTATGACTATGGCAAGTCGTATTGTCGTTATGAAAGATGGTTATATCCAACAAATTGGTACTCCAAAAGAAGTTTACAACTATCCTAATAATATCTTTGTCGCCGGATTTATTGGCGCTCCAGCAATGAACTTTATTAATGGTACTTTTGAAAAAGGATATTTTATTATTGAAGGCAAAGAAGATAACACAAATATTAAAATCAAATTAACTAAAGCACAAACTGCTTTATTAAATAAATATGTTAAAGAAAAAATTATAAGTGTAAATAAAGAATATGAAGATGCTTTAGTAGATTTATCTAATCATCATGAATCTTTAATTAATTCGTTAAATGATAAACTATCTAAATCATCTAATACACATAAAAATGAAGCAATTAAAGTACAAATTGAAGACGAAAATAAAAAATATGAAAATGACAAGATAAGATTTACAACAATCCATGAAGATTGTTTAAATAATGTTAATAACATTGTTCTTGGTATTAGACCAGAAGATATTTATTTAGATAAAAAATCTCAAGTTGAAACATTATCTGAACCATTAGATATTGATTGCGATTTATCAGAATTATTGGGCCATGAATTAATTGTTTATGGTTATTTAGGAAAACAAAAAATTATTATTAATACTAGTGCGCTTAATGATATTAAGCCTCATACTTCTAATCAATTCTCATTTGATACAACTAAAATGCATTTCTTTGATAAAGATAGCACAAATCGTATTAAATAAATAACAAAAGAGTACATAAAAAGGCTCAGGTATAATTTTATGCCTGAACCTACACCCGCTTCTTAATTTGATTTTTAGCGGTCCTATGAAACCCTAAAAATTTTTTAAGTGCCTCAATTCACATTTGCCTTTTAAAATGCACTATTTCAATATTTTATGAATCATGCTTGGTAAACTTTGTGCAATTACATATTCTTTTCTATTAGTGGGATTTTTGGCTTGCTTACGTAGTTGCCTAGCACTTGTTACAAATTTTGTAGGATAATAAGTTGTAATATTTTTCCATTTTTGCAAATATGCTGGCTTTATTATTTGAATAACCTTACTATTTTTATTAAATTTTATCGTATTAATTATGGTGTAGATTACACTCATTATTAGATAAAATACTATAATTAATAATGTTTCACTTGGATAAGTTTTATAGAAATTAGTTATTCCAGTATCCCAAATGAGATTAAAAATAAATATTATCAAATATAGAACTAAAACACCTACTAATCCTCCGCCTAAAATACCAAACAAATTAGTAATTACATTTTCAATGCAAGACTGATTTATTTTTATTCCAGGAAAAGCAACTGTTAGTTTTTCTTGACCATTAGAATTAACTTCAATGGTTTCATACTTTTTTAATTTTTTAATAATATCTTCTCTATCTTCTTTTGTTAAGACTAGTTTCATTGCTTCACTTGCAGGTACTACTCTTCCATCATTCAATTTTACATTGCGATCTTCTAAACATAATTGATTAATAAATATTTCTAAATCATAATCTAAATCACGATTTTCCGTATATTGATCTTTTAATACAACTATTGAACCAAAAGGTGCTAAAAATAATTTCCCTATTTTAAACATTTGTCTTCCTAAAGGTATTCCTATTATAGTTACACATAATATACATCCATAAATTGAACATAATAAATATGATATTAAACCGCCAAAAATAAGATTAAGAGTATTCAATACTGGATGTGAACCATATTTTAGAATGACTTCTCTGCCCGCTGGTCTAAATATTAATGGTATAAATTTAAAACAAGTTATACCAGCTGGAATACCAATAATAGTTAAGCAATAACCAATTCCCATAAAGAAATTTATTATTACTTCCCATAACCCAACAAATATAAACCAAAATATATTAAATGCAGTATTAATACCACCATTACCGCCTGGTTCTTTATTTGGATTTTCTACTATACATAGACTATCATCATGATTGAATGAATTAATAACTTCTTGATCTACAATAATATTGTCATTAACTGCAACTTCATTATTATCATTAAACACTTGAGAATTATCTTTGTTTTTATGATTTTCCAAATAAATTTCAACTTTTTTTCTACCATTTTTTAAATTTTTAAGTTCGGTTATTTTTCCAAGCATATTTACTGAAGAAATAAAAAATGGAAATAATAAAAATAAAGAAGTCATAAGCACATCATAAGCTCGAAGATTAAAAATTAATGGTATAACTTTTAATTTCATCAACAATCCTATAAGCGCAACTATAGCGGCAATACCAAGAATTACTATGGAAATTATTATATTAACTTTAAATCTTTTATTAGCCTTTTTTATAAGACAATCATAATCCAATAAATCAACTTCACTATACTCATCTTTTTCTGTTACGATGTACATAATATATCCTCACTTTCTACCATTTTGTGGGTTCATTATCAACATAATGCCAATAAGTATGTGTGTCATCTATTGGTTCAGACTCAGAATAATAAGACACTTTTGGTATAAAACTATTAACCATATAATTACTATTTAAGTCAATGTCAATTTTTGAAAAATCATCAACTGTGCCTTTATAAAATATAGTTTCTAAACTATTACAAAGTGAGAATGCCCCTTTATCAATATAAGTAATGTTATTACCCATGATTATAGTTTTTAAAGAATCGCATCGATAAAAAGCTGAGTCATTTATTCTTAATAAGGTTGAAGGTAATTCTATTGAATCAATGCTTGCGCATCCAGAAAAATGATTTCCGTAAAATGCATTACTATCAATGACGGTGACAGGTACATCATCTACATAATCAGGGATTACAACGCTTATTTGACTTTGGTCATATGGATATTCATGTTCAAATTTAGTAATATATGCTTCTTTTTCGTCATTGCTATTTTTGGTTACCGCATATTCTAACCCATTATCAAGTTCACCATATTTTAAAACTGAATAAATAATTGATG
>CALBGF010000219.1 GCA_937893635.1 uncultured Mollicutes bacterium
TTCAACGATTGAACCTAATACCATACCTCCATCAGCCTTATAAACCGCAACTGGAGCAATAATAGATGTAGTAGCAGAACCACCTTCAGTTGTTGCTGGATTTATCTTTGTGCCTAATCCTTTAACTATTGCGTCTCCATCATTTTTTGCTTCTAAGAATGATACTAATGTATCTTTTGTTAATTCTGTAGAAGTCTTTTCTTCATTACTTACATCAATTTTTGCTAGATTCTTGCGATCGTTATTTTCGAGAATATTATCATCGAACTTCCAATCGCTAAATCCTTTTGTTACTGCTCCTAATAATCCTACGAGTAATCCAACCGCTAATACTGATAATACTGTTGTTACTCCTTTTTTCTTATTGTATCTTGCCATTTTTAATCACGTTCCTTTCATTTTTTATAAAATTAGCAATTTACTTTTAATCAAAGCTCTACGCTTTGTATTAAATTATTTTATTTTCGTCTTTTCTTCTTTTTGTTTTTATTAGTGAATACTATTGCTAGTGTTGGTCCTATTTTTGATATAAACCATACGACAACCATAACAATCATAACTACACATGCCATAGAGCCAATCTTTCTTAATAAATCCATTAGTTTATCCCAATCACTTTTAGGCTTCGTTACATTATTTTCTCCAGGAATTTCATTTCCACTTTTATCATAAAATTTTCCATCTTTGATATAGCCATCTAATTCATTACCATTAATATCAATTACTGTAACATTACCATCATTATCTATTAATGCTGTTGGTGCTACTGTACCATCTGATAATGTACTCGAGCCATTAATTATTGTGCCTTTTTCATCAAAATAAACAGCTGATATTAAAGAATCAAAATTGACACTTTTATTGCTTGTATAAAGCAAAAACGAATTAATATTATTGTTGTTTTTTACATCATCCTTTAATGTTGGCTCTTCATCAAAATCAAAAAACCATTCATCAGTATCCTTTAATCCTGTAAGTGTAAATTTAATAAGTGTTTCAGGCGCGAAAGCAGAAACTTTACTAATAGAGCCTGATAACAAATCCGAAAAAGACACATTGCCAGCATGAACTTCACTATCTTCTAAATCATTAATTTTTCTAATTCTACCGCCCATATGTGTGCCACCCATTGCACCATATAAATTTTGCTTAGTTATGCAAAATGAATATTTTTCATTTTTATAAGTATAATGAAACCATAATGCATTAATTTTATTTAAATATACCTTCGATGAATTATCGTAAGCAGTAAATCCTAAGCGTCTATATGCGCTTATTCCTTTGCTATCCTGTAATCCTTTAAACGAAACAGAATGAATTTGGTCAATTGATATTTTTTTAAAGGCATAATGTGTTCCACAATTTACAAAATCAGATGCAATAGCATAATCCGAACCATCAGTACTATTTGAATATTTGATAGTATAATCATAACGATTAACATTAAAATCAACATTTTCTTTTGCACTACTTAATTCTTTAGCAAATGAATCCGTTGAATCATATGTAAACTTTGTTTTATAATTTTCATCCAAATATAAATCATATACTTCCTGTCTACCATTTAAATATTTATTTTGCGGTTTAGTATAAAGTTTAAGTCCGTTATTAAACGTAATGGATTTTAATTGATAATATTTACAAGTCTTATAGTTTATTTCAACACTATCATCGCTATCTATATAAATAGAGTTAGAACTAATTGCTACAACTGTACCATCTTTAAAGTTTAAATCATCTAATATAATCGGACTTTTAAATCCACTATTAAATGTATCTTTTAATACATAAAACGTTTTTTCAGCTTCGTAATCTTTATTTTTACCAACAGTTGCAATTGAATTAGCAATATATCTTAATCGATAGCTTAATATTTTTACACTATCTAATACTTGTGTGTATGGTATTTCTAAAAAAACATAATTACCATATACATATTCATCATTACTATTTTTATTGTACGAAAAATAGACTCTAGCATTATTAGTTGTATAAACAAATTTATTTGTTTCTTTTGTATAATTTAACATTAATCTATTTTCGCCATTAATATTAATTACAGGAAATATTATATCAGATGTTGAATATTGTGATATAAAGCTTTCAATTTTAGTTAATTCAACAGGTAACGCTAATTCTAATGGTTTTGTATAATCAGTACCAGTGAATCGATAATCTACACCAAATTGAATATATGGATATGTATACGCTTCATCATATTTTTCTTCAAAATTTCCGCCCATAGATGGACCAGTACTATAATATCCATGTTTAAAATAAGATGTACCTAAAACATCAGTAGTAAAATCTTTCTGCGAAATATATAAATTATAATCTAATTTAGTTTGTGCTAAATACTTTGATTCCGTACCCATAACACTTTTAACTAATGTTCCATCATAATACATTTCTTGCGGAACAAGTGAACTAAAATTTGATTCAAAATTTTCTTTTATAGTCTCATTATTCATATAAATAACTTTATCTTTTGAATCAACTAAATTTTTGGTTATGTATCCTTCTTCAACTTTGACTGTTTCATTTTCTTCTGCGTTAGCTTGTGTTACTTGACTTGGTATAACCGCTAAAGTGGTTAACATCATCATTAATGGTATTAATAACTTTTTCATATTATCACCTACTCATAATGACAATATTGCAATTTTATATAGTCATAGTTTCCAAATGCCTTACCATTATATGAATGAATATATTCACTATTTGAAACAAATGTAATATCTATCGTATATTCAATTCCTTTTTCTACTGGAAAAGTTAATAATTCAACCTCTTGATACTGATAATAAATTGCACGTTTTTGCGAAAACTCAGAATCTGTTCCAAAGCCATCAAATTTTAATGATTTGTCAACTAACATTGATTCGCTATTAACATTAACTTTCATAAATTTGTTAAGATACATATCATAAGTTTCAGTTGGTGTTGGTGTTCTTTCAATTGGTCCTGCATTGCTTACACCAGCAATTATGTATTTTACATAACCATCTTTTTGAGCAATAAACGAATAATCCATCTTATCTTGATTAAAAATATCTGCAACATATGATCCACTAGATGATTGACAATCAGGATATTTCTCAACGTCGTCTGCAATACTCTTTATATAACTCCAGTTACTAGTTGATATTGGTATTAATTTTAAATCTTCTGCTTCTACTTTAATTGCTTCACCATCATTAACTAAAGTTGGTATATGTGGATTGCCTCTTATAATAGTAGTAGTTATTCCACCAAGTGCAATAACACATAAAATACCTAATACAATATTAGTTTTATTTTCTCTACTCATTTTCTTCATAAGTTTCACCTACTTTCTTAATTTGTTGCTCCATACAATTCCTTAAGTATACTTACGGAATATGTTGGAGTCCTTTTCTTATGACCCATACCACCAGTTACTACATAACCTGTGATAGCGTCAGTATTTCTTTTGCTTTGGATTTCTTTACAAGTCGTTTTAATTCCAAATCTTTTTAATATCTTTGGTCTTAAATCACTTTTCACAATCCATTTAACGCCATAATTTTCATAATCATTACGTGAATAACTCATAGTACTAATAATCTCGCCTTTGCTTATAAATTCTTCTTTTTACTTCTTTGTTAGCAATTTTATTATTAAAATCTTGATAAGTAAGAACTCCGCGATGATATCTAATTAAATCGTATTTTTTATTAAACTCTGTATTACTCATATCTGGGTCGAGTTCATTACTTATTTTTTTTATACGATTTTCATGCCATTGATTTGATAATTCTAATCTACGAGCATAGCTTATTTTTTTCTTTCTCATTGTTTCACCTTCTTTGGCTTTTTATTTCGTGGTGGTGGAATAACAATCCTTAATCCTTCAGGATGTTTACTTAAATAATCATCTACAATAGCCGAATTAGCAGGTAATGTTCCTTTTTTTTCAAAGGTATTTAAAACTTTCTTCATATTAGTTGAAGCTACTCTAAAGAATTTTCTATGACGATCATCTAATTCAACACCATTTTTTGTTTTTTTAATATCTTTATTAGTCCCATAATTCTTCATTGCTTCAATGGAATTTTTTACAGCTTTTTTATGATAGTCTTGTTTATCTTCTGTAAAAGCATATAAGTGTAATGAGGCTTTTTTCTCGCCCCAATGCCTAGCTTTTGCATAACCATAATCACCATCAAAGCCATCACGTACTAATATTCTATTAACACGATAATGACGTTTTAACCGCTTTGTTTTTCTATCCATAATTAATTAGTCCATTCCTTACAATCGCAATCCCAAGTGCAACGGTCTTTATCAGAAATAAATGTGATTAAATTACAGCCACGACTTTTGTAAGAATAAATATGATGAGCATTATTCATTGTTGTTCTTTCGCGATATCCAGCTTTAGAAAGCATTGCTTTTTTATTGTGAACATCTTTACGACTAATACGAACATTTCTTGTGCCTGTTCTAAAGTTTTTAAATTTTCTTTTTCTTGCCATACTTTTTCTTCCTTTCTAAAATGGCAAATCTTCCGCTACAAACAGTTCGGAGATTTTCCTTTTTGGCTTTTCTTCAAATTCTTTATATGCGATTTCATTTAGGATTTTCTTTGGATTTCCTTTTGGATATCCATCTCCATCTAATCCATCGTCATATATTTCGACGTATTCATTGGTAACTCTAATATAAGTTCCTATACGTCGATATAATTGAATAAGGTCATCGTGTTTTGATGACCTATAACATGAATACCAATAGTTAATCGGCACCGAGGATGTAACTACTAGTACTTTTCCATTAAAGACTTTGTTTGTGAATCGCGATTTCACTGAACTCTTTGTATTGTTATCCAGAATCTTTAACAAATCTTCTAAATCAAATGCACTGTCTCTTAAGTCGTCTAAGATAATTGCTCGCTGTCCTAAATAATCTTGAAAGGGATCATTACTACTTGAACTTACGCAATAATCAAGTTTCATCTTATCGAGAATCTTTTTTGCGTAGTAAGTCTTTCCGCTTCCGCTTTTTCCTGTTATGAATATGACCTGCATATCTCTATCCGCTTTTAAACAATCACTTTGACATTTTATTTGCCATGTCTTTTGTAACACTCCAAATAGTCTTGTCTTTTCTGGTATCGATTCTACAGTTTGTATAAAAGCTAATTGCTCTGCATAACTGTATTTATCGAAATTGCCTACTATCTCACTTTCTTCTATATCTTTCTGAATATCGAAGTTCGCTACAACATCGCTTGGATCATACTGATACTTAAATTTTTGTGAATCGTTAGAATGTGTTAAATACTTTAAGATATCAGCTTTACGCCCTTTAACTCTATTTATAAAGTTATCAGGAACTTGGAACCATTTAGCGACTAATTCAACGCTTACTGGATAATCGAAGTTTAAATAAATGTGATAGTGTGGCCTTGTATCATCTTTATCATGAATGATGTAAGCCCACTGCTTGATGGTTTCGTACTTCATAAAAGTTGCTTGCAAGTCAACTTTCAATTTATCTACATCAGTTACGATTTCCATTTGTCGCAGTGTTAGTGGCCTTTTTCTTGTTCTTGCCGCTACTTCATCACTCATAGTAAAAACCTCATTAATAAATTAGGCATTTTTTACCACCTTCCTAATTCTCTTCGGTCAGTTGACTGACCTAGTCAACTTGTTTTAATTTCAATCCAATTAATTCAAGTTTTTCACTTAAAGGACTATCTATACAAATGTTATTAACAGCTTTAGCATATCGTGTCATTTCTGAAAGAATGTTATCGTATAAATTTGATAATCTTTCAGATTCAGCACGAAGTTGCACTACTGTCATTTTTGAGTATTCCTTTTCTTTAATTTTGCTAAGAACGTCATAATTCTTTGCTTTTCCAACTATTACTTTTATTTGATTAACTGTACTTTGAAATGCTTTTAATAATTCTTCATCACCTGTATCCACTACTAAATCGAATAAATATGTAAATGGATATACTGACTCTTCTATCTTTTTACAATTGCATTTCATATCGTTGATATCAGCAACGGATAATTCATCTTTATTCTTCCTCATCGTAATCACCATCGCTTTCATCATCGTCATAATCTTCATCGTAATCTTCATCTTCTGGTTTATTTGCTTCTTCTAATTCTTCTTTTTTCCACTCTTCATATTTATCAAGCGCATATTTTTTTGCAAAATATAAATACAT
>CALBGF010000220.1 GCA_937893635.1 uncultured Mollicutes bacterium
TTAAATCATAATTAGTTGAAATGCCATCTTCATCGCATACCCATAATACACCATGAACAAATTCATTCATTAATTTAACTATAAACATCTTATTTTACTCCTTTTTTATGTGGATAAGCAGAAACAATAAATTCATTCGTGCCAATACCTGTAACTATGTGGTAATTTCCTTCATAGCTATATACCCTTTCAAACCCCTTACAAGAAACAAAAAAGTCCGATAGAATCGGACTTAATTAACGAATGGAGCAGGCGACGGGAATCGAACCCGCATAATCAGCTTGGAAGGCTGATGTTCTACCACTGAACTACGCCTGCATAGAAACTGGCGGACCAGACGGGAATCGAACCCGCGGTCTCTTCCGTGACAGGGAAGCATGTTAACCGCTACACCACTGGTCCATGCGCCTCAATTGCTATGCTAGTAAATATTACCACATTAGCAAGAAAAATCAAGATATTTCGAATAAAATTTCCGAAAAAATTGATTTTAGAGGTTGCTTAAGTAAAATATTAACTTCAAAATAAAATAAAAAATAGCAGTAGTGGGAAAAACTAATGCTATTTTAAGGAAAGATTATTTATTAAAAATTATTATCAATAAGATGTTTTAATGATTTTTGTGGCATAAATCCAACTTGAGTATGTTTTAATTCACCATCTTTAATAAATAAAAGCGTAGGAATTGAACTTACCATGTATTGAGCGGCAATCTCTCCAAGCGCATCAACATCTACTTTGCCGATATTTAGTTTTCCTTCGTACTCAGTATCAATGTCTTCAAGTACTGGTGTCATCATACGACATGGTCCGCACCATGTAGCAAAGAAATCAATGATCACATTGCCTTCTTTAATAAATTCTCTAAATTCTTGTTCTGATTCAATATGTTTAATCATTTTAAATACACTCCTTTTAAAGTAAATATAATAAGCCGAATATAATTATTAGGTGTAATGGATAAAATAAATAATTAAATATTTTAAACCATTTAGAACTATATCCATGCTTACCATTATATAGTATAACAAAAATTATCGATATAATGCTATAATCTTGCACTGACATTACTAATAATTGATTAAAATATGGGAAATACATACAAATAATGAAGAATATAATGTTTGTTAAAACAATCATTAAAGCATACATACGATTAATATCGCCTTGATAATATGATGTTAATTTATAATCTTCATATTCCATCATATATTTGCTTGCCTTTAATTTGGCGTTATAACAAGCAAATAAATATCCTAAATATAATAAAACAATTAATGATATACCATAAAAACTATAGCTAGACCTTAAAAAACTAGGTGTGTTAGGAAATTGAATGAGGATAACTACTCCTATAACAAGTAAGCTTAATAGAGATGTTTTATTTTTAAATGATAGAAAATAAATTATTAAAGCTCCTAAAAATAAATCAATAAAGATATTGCCACTTGTATAACTTACAATTTTAAAAACATCAGTTATTAAATATATCCCAATGCTAGTTAAGACAAGCATTCCAAGTAGGCGTAATAAATATTTTTCTTTATTACTTGTATGAATCATTCCTTCGACAATTCCTAAGGCGAATAATGGGAAAGAAATACGACCAATAATACGTAAAATCCAATATATGTTAGATGATGTATCAATAAAAGAGAATAATCCAAGACCTAATGCAAGATGATCTATTACCATTGTAATTATGGCAATAATTCTTATCCAAAATCCATCTAAAATGCGATAATTTCTCATAATAAACCAACTACAAACACAAATAAATTATTGAACGCGTGAGCGGTAATGGAAGTGGCTAATGAATCAGTATAATCATAATAGAAACATAATAATAATCCTGCAGAAATATAAGCTGGTAAATTAATTAATTCAATTAACATATCATTACCACTTGCAGTAAAATCAAAATGAATTAATCCGAATATTAAAGCACAAACGATATATGCTGCAACGCGAGAATATTTTTTGATACCGCCAAAAATTCCTAGACGATAACCAATTTCTTCAGTAAAAGGCGCAAATATAACGCTCATAATTAAAGCAAGAATTGGTTGTTCTTTCATTCCTTGATTTAATGTTAATTGATTGTGGTTTGGTTGATATACTAATCCATATTTTTGGCAGATAATATTGGCAATAACGCCCCAAATATCAGTAACAACAATTAAAGCAATACCAAATATAACACCCATACCAATATTTTTTAGAACTTTAAATTGTGCAAATAAGTCTTTAATACATAGATTCCATAAATAAATAATTAAAGCAACAGCGGTTAATCCATATGCTAGACAATACTCAATCATCATAGAAGTTGGTTCACTTAAATTTCTAAATGATGGAATGAGATTTAATAATTTATAATTTATGGCATAAAAAACTGATAATCCAAAGAAACTAATTAAATAAATTACTAAATGATGAATTATAGGCATATTAATCTTTTTTTCTTCATTCATAGTATAAAATCCTCTCTTAAATCAATAATTATAGTATACTTATAATAATGCTTTTTCAACAAATTTGCTAGTTTAGTAAAAATTTTCATATATTTTTACAAATATATGATATAATTAAACGAATAATTAAACAAAAAAGGAGATTAACATTTATGGGAATTTGTAATTTTTTAACAACATTACCAAACATTAGTCCTGATCAAATTACGCAATATTTTGACATTGCCTTTTATGCGATAGTAGCAATTATAGTTTTAGGTGGCGTAGTTGGACTTATTCGCGGTGTTTGGAGCTCGGGTTTTAGACTTATTTTTGTTGGATTATTAGTTATATTATCTTATGCTTTAGCGGGAACGATAGGAACGGCAGTGTCAAAAATGGATTTGACAAGTTTCAATATTCCTCCTTTCTCTATTAGCGGGACTACGATTGAGGCAACTAATCTTCAAGAAACTCTTGTTAAGGTTATCGCGGCATATGGAGCCGGTGAAGGCGGAGATGTTGAAGCTATATTAAGTGATGGTAAGACATTAACATTAATTACCGAACTTGCTTTGATGATTGTCCGTTTGTTAACCTTCATTGTTTTAGCAATTGTGGTAATAGTTGTGGGAAATCTCTTGGCCACAATTTTATATCATGCCTTATTCAAGCATTTTATAAATAAAAACTTACGTAAAAAAGTAAAATTACGTTTAGTTGGTTTTGCCTTTGGTTTGGTGAAAACTGCGATGGTTGCGTCAATGTTAATTGTTCCTTTTAGCGGGTTATTAAATAGTATATCTATAGCATTCAAAAAAATATCAAATGATGATGAAATAACTTTAAATTCGGATTTATATAATGATCTTAGTACTTGGATTAATGCCTATGATAGCTCCGTGCTTGCTCAAGGCTTATTTGGTTGGACAGAAGTAGATGGAAAAACGATGGATATGCGTTTACTTGATGTAATTACAAGTGATAAAGATTCTACTATGAAACTAAGTGAAGAAGTTTCTAATATTACTACTGTGGCTGCAACATTAATTGGTACAAATGCGGTTAGTGTTAAGGAAAGTGAAAGCGGAACAGTTTCCGTTGGAGTAAATGCAGCAGTATTTTTAGATAGTAAAATTACCTCAACACTTTTATCAGTAATTTCTAGTTCGGAGTTATGTACGCAACTACTTCCAATCGCGGCAACATTTGCCTTTAATATGGATGAAATTAATGTCTATTTTAATGCAAAAGAATATGATTTGACTCAAATTGATTGGAAAAATGACTTAGAGTCACTTAATGAAATTTTTAAAGGAATGTCTGATGCTGGCATTATTGATGCTGATGTAATTGATGATCCTAGTATTTTAATAGATAGAATTTACGATGTTAATAATGAAAATACTCATAGACAATTAATTGAATCATTTAAAACATTTGATAAACTAACATCTTTAGATCAATTGCTTCCTAGTTACTTATATACATTAGTCACTAAAGGCGATGATTTATCAAATTCACTTTCTAAATATTTACCAACAAAAAGTGAAGATTATGATGGTATTAAATGGGGTAGTGAATTAGCTAATATTTATGATGCGTCATATCGTATTAATAAAGTTACAGAAAACGCTATTGTGGATTATGTCAAATCTTCTAAAGATGGAACAAATAAAGCTAAAAATCTAAGAAAAGAAGATAACAATGATGATAAATCAACTAAACTCATCAATGCTATTACTGATCATATTGGAGATATAATTCCTATCTTTGTTGGTGATATGGATGAAAATGGTGAACCTATTAATGTTGATAGTGATGGTTTTACCTTAGAAAAGGATGAAGCGGGTAATACATTACAATCTTGTTTATTAGATAGCAGATTGTTATCTCGCTCTATTACTACAATATTAGGTACAGTTAGTTCAATGGCTGTTGATTCATTAGCAAAATCATTGAAAATTGATAATGAAGAAGATAAAAATAATTTAGCGGATAAATTAGATGCCGCTGTTGAGAATATTAAAGGCGTTAAATCAGTTAAAAAAGAATTGAATTCTTTGTTTGATATAGTTAATGATGTTGTAAGTAATGAAACATTGTCACCTCTTATTAAAGGTGGAAATGAAAAATTTGAATTTACTGATGAGGTATGCGAAGCGTTAAAAACTCCAGTAGGTAAAATTTCAAAATCAAATATTCTTAATGCCACAATACCTACAGTTATTGAATATACTGTTAAACAAAACGGAAGTAGCTTAAATGATAGTCTTAAAGACTTTGGAATAACTGTTGATTCATTAAATTTCGAAGTTGATGATATTGGCGAGGAATTATCTTTAATGCTTGATGCAATTCCTGCAATTAATAGAATTGCTAAAACTAGTAAAGATGGTAAAGTTGATTTTAAAAATATTGAAACAGCAGATTTAAATTATATTCTTTCCACTGTATATTCATCAAATATTTTAAATCCTAATAAAGAAGGAGAAGTTAGAAACTTCTTTAAAATTATTGATAAAGTATTTAGTGATTTAGGCTATGATGAAGGTCGTATTACAGATGGATTAGAAGATGATAAATACTGGTCTGGTAATGATTCAGAAATAACTCATTTCTGTGACATATTTGAAACATTAAAAAATAGTAATTTCCTTAATTTGATGGATGACAAAGACGCTTATTTATATCCAGAAAAGTTAAGTCCAGGAGATATTGAAGAATTATTTGGCAAAGTTGATCAATCAAAACTTTTATCTAAAGGATTAGGTACTATCTTAGATAATCTTTTATTAGATAGCTTATCAAGTGTAACTGGTGATAATGTATCATTTAAAAATATTGATAATTGGGCTAGTGAAGGTGAAAACTTTGCTAATGTAATTGATAGTTTACAAAAATTTAAAAAGCAAGAAGTAACTCTTGATAAGATTGATTTTTTAAATAGTACAGAAGTTGATGAAAATGGAAAATTGCTAACTGAGAAATTAGTATCTTCTTTAGCAAATTCAAATATATTTAAAAATGGCGAAACAATTAATAACGGATTTGGTGATTTCTTATACAATAAACTTAAAGATATTTCTGATATTAAAATGAATGATATTGATAAGTTAGGTACAGGAGAACTTACCTATACTAAAAGTATAGAGATATTTAACAATATCAATGATTGGGAAACTGAAATAGAAACCTTATTTGATTTTATCAAAGGATTACAAAAACTTGGTGAAGGCAATGATCAACCAGGAACAGAGGGTATTAAAAAATTAACCGATAATATTTCACAGAATGTTGATTTGTTTAAAATAATAAATAAATCAGAAGCATTCCGTATGCCTATTGCTAATATGATTTATGATGCTGCAAAAGACATTAATATTGCTAACTTACCAACATTAAATATTAAAGATAGTATTAATATTGATTCTTTCGTAAATCTCGATAATGTTGAAGAACGTGATACTGAAATAGAAATAGTTTGTAATATTGTTAGTGATGTCAATAAGTTTAGTAACATTAGTTTTGATGAAATTAAGAGTGATCAAGATAACCGTGACACACTAATAGAAATTATGGAAAATATTCATAATTCTAAGATGTTTAATAAACCAATAGAAGAAGGGCGTGTAACAGTATTTGAGAATTTAATAGAAACTCTTCTTTCAGTTGCGGGCATTAGTGATGATGTTATTTGTGGAAAAATCAATGAATCAAATAATCTAAAATATACAACCTCAATTCAAGTAATCAAAAGTATTGAAAATGATTATACTAAAGATGGTAAAAATGGTAATACAGATGGATGGACGGGAGAAGAAGGCGAAATTGCTAATATTAAGATTATTATTGAAGATATTAGCACATTAGATTTAAATGATATAGATTTAACTCAATTTAATTTTGATGAAAGTAACAACAATAGTTTGCTTGACCATTTAAATAATTCAAAACTATTATTCCGCGCTCTTCCATATTACATTAATCAATTTGCTTCTAAAGCTACTACAGAGGGATTTTCAGAAGAATTTGACTTAAAGGCACTTAAAGCAGATTATACTTATAATAAATATAATGGTGAATATGATTGTTATGATGAATCAGAAATTAACACATTAAAGACTATATTTAATAAATATTCGATTATGACTGATGTAATTGGTAACACATTCGATTTACAAAATATTAAGTCAAAAACAGATGATGTATCAGAACTATTAAAATCATTATCTAAATCGCAAGTATTTAACTCTACATCTTCAGTTAGTGGAAAAGACACTGTATTTATCCAAGTTATTGAAGAAATGTTTGCTAAATCAAAATTAGATGAAGCTATTTACGATGATTCATTATTTGATTATCAAGGATTAACAATTAAACAAAATGCTCAAAATAAGATAAAAGGCATAGAAGATTGGAACTCAGAAATTGATAATCTAATTAACATAATTAATGCTTTGCCAGATTCATTTAATGATTTAAATGATATGAACGTTTCTAACATTAGTCCAAATAAAGTAATAGAAATATTAAAAGCCATTAATGGTAGTGAGTTATGTTATGATGCAGTTCCAAAATATATCAAAGAGGCATTTGAAGGAATTAACATTGGACAATTCTCAAATAATCACGAAGACTATTTGATGAAAAATAGTGGTAATTATCGTAACCTTTATTCTGCTAGTGAACTTGATGTTTTAAAAAATATGCTTAATACTCTTTACGATCAAGAAAATAATCAATATATGAAGTTTGATGATTCGTTTAAAGTAACTGATTTTGCAAAACAAAAATCATTAACTAATATTATTGCTTTCTTAACAAATTCTAAAATATTTGAGAAATGTCGTGGAGAAGTATTCTATAACGCTATTGACTCAGCGGGATTTAGTTCGAACATAAGAATTAAAGACTCTTCTAAATGGAAAGTATTTGATGAAATATTTGATTTAATTGAAGCAAAAGGTCAAAATCAAGTAAATAGAGAAGGCGCTTGTTTAGATAATATCGTTGGTGAATTAGAAGATATTATTAATGCTTCTAATAGTGGATCAAATACATTAAAATCAATTCCACACACAACTGTTAGAACTGTATTTGATGCTTGCTATTTATATGAAGGAGCAGAAAACAAAGCATTGTTATCTTGTGAAATTGTATCAGGATTCTTAAGTAACGCTATTGTGGATTCTAATTATCTAGATAACGATTATTATGACACTCTAGGCAATGTTAAAGATGAATGGTTTAATGCTTGGTATTATAATGGAGCAAAAGATTATCAATATCCATTATTTACTGATTTAGAAGCTAACACACTTGAATCAATAATTGATGTAATTAATGAAATAGATAACATTTCATTTGATGCATCGACACAAACATCAACATTAAGTAGAACTATGCTAGATAAAATTGATACTATGTTTAATAATATGAAAGATGGAGATTATCAATCTGTAATTGGTTTAGCACTTTATGAAAAAGCAATTTATAATTCACTTATGGTAAGTGACCCTGGAATTTGCGGATTAGCTCATATGTCTGCCAATAGCCCTATTCCTTCTTTGAATTATTTCAATGGTAACGATGCACTCAAGCAACAATTTGAAAATGGTTATAGTTTGATGTTACAAGATGATTATAAAGATGCTGGAAATACAAAATTTGACTTTGCTAATGTAAAAGACGCAGTTCATGCAATGCTTGATGCTATATTACAAGTAAAAGGATTATAATTTTACCAACCCTTAAGATTTTCTTAAGGGTTTTGTTTTACCTTTATCAATTATAATGCTAAAATAAATTGGTGATGAAAATTGTATTCTATTCTTAACAAAACTACATATGAGTTAGAAGTTGAACGTTCAAGATTTATTGGCGTTATTATTCATATTGATAGCATTGATGAAATAAAAGATGTCATCACTAATTTAAAAAAAGAATATCCGAAAGCTAAACATTATTGTTATGCCGCGATTACGGATAATAATAAGAAGTTTAGTGATGATGGTGAGCCACAAGGAACAGCGGGTAAACCAATGCTAGATATCTTAGAAAAGAAAGAGTTAACTAATGTATTAGTGGTCGTAATAAGATATTTTGGTGGTATTCTTTTAGGAGCAGGACGCTTACTTAGAACATACGCAGATACTTTGCTTAAAACTATTGAGAATAGTGAAATAGTAAAAATGGTGGAAGGTTATTTGATAACATTCACTATCGATTATGCAAATTATGATAATGTGCGTAGTTACTTAAAGAGCCAAAATGCTCAAATTGAACGCGCAGAATTTTTAGAAAATGTTAATGTAACTACATTTTCTTTAAATGATTATACGCAAGATTTATCTAATCGCTTTTATGGAAAAGTGATTGTCAAAAATGTTTCAAAAAAGATTTCATATATGAAAGAAGGTTTTTAAATGTCAGAAGAATGCGCACACGAATGTGGTTCATGCTCACAAAATTGTGACCACCGTATTGAAAAAGCAAAATTAAATGAGATGTCCAAAGTTAAAAAAATTATTGGTGTCATTTCTGGAAAAGGCGGAGTAGGAAAAAGCTTAGTTTCTTCGATGCTAGCTAGTAAACTTCAACAAAATGGTTATCGTGTTGGAATATTAGATGCTGATATTACTGGTCCATCTATTCCTAAAACATTTGGAATTTTAGAAAAAGCGACAGGAGATAATAATGTTATTTATCCTGCTATTTCTAAAACAGGAATTCAAATTATGTCCGCTAATATGCTACTTGATAACGATGATGATCCAATTATTTGGCGTGGTCCGATGATTGCGGATTTAGTTAAGCAATTTTATTCCAATGTCTTATGGCATAATGTAGACTATATGGTCGTGGATATGCCACCAGGAACAGGAGACGTAGCATTAACTACTTTCCAATCACTACCAGTTGATGGAATCATTATTGTTACTTCACCACAAGATTTAGTATCTACAATTGTTAAAAAAGCAATTAAGATGGCAAATACAATGAATGTACCTATCTTAGGATTAGTGGAAAATATGTCTTATGTGGAGTGTCCAAATTGTAAAGAAAAGATTTATGTTTATGGTAAATCACATATTGATGAAATTGCTAAGCAATTTAATCTAGAAGTATTAGGTAAGATACCTTTACGTCAATTGATTGCCAGCGCTGTTGATAAAGGCGAAATTGAAGATTTAAATATTGATTATTTAGACAAAGCTATTGAAAAAATCAAATTATTATAGTTAGGGGAGATTGATTATGGAAGAATATTTAAATAGAAGAAAAAAATTATTAGAGAAATTACCAGATAACTCAATTGTTATTGCTTTTTCTGGTAATGAAATTAGACAAAGCGCTGATGAAGGTTTTAAGTTTACACCAGATTATAGTTTCTTTTATCTAACTGGTATTAAACAAGCAAGTACAATACTTTTAATGAGCAAAAATAGTATTATGAGTGATGAATACTTATTTATTCAAAAATTTGATGCTTTAAAAGAAGTTTGGACTGGTATCCGTTTAAAAGCACAAGAAGCTCGTGAAATTGCTTCATTAGAAAATGTTTTATTCTTAGAACATTTTGAAAAAGTTTTAGAAAAACGTATTGAAGAATTAAGCATTAATGGAAATGTTAATGTATACTTAGATTTTGAAACAGCAGTAAATTTAGGCGATTTTGAGACATTCGTTTCAATTGCAGATTATAAAAAACAATTAGAGAAATATAAAACTATTACTATTTGCGATATGAGCGAAACTTTAAAGCGTATGCGTATGGTTAAATCAGATTATGAAATCTCTGAACTTCGTAAAGCTATTGCAAATACTAATAAAGGTTTAAAAGCCGTATTAAATGAATTAGAGCCAAACAAATATGAATATGAAATGGCTAATTTATTTAAATATACTATTTCTAAAGATAATAACGCTGTTTTGTCATTTAATACAATTGCCGCGAGCGGTAGTAACGCTATTATATTACATTATCCTAATCCAATGGGAATGATGCATGATGGCGATTTATTACTTTTAGATTTAGGATCAGATCATAATTTCTATAAAGCTGATATTTCTCGTACTTATCCAATTAACGGAAAATACAATGACTTACAAAAGAAGATTTATGAAACTGTATTAGAATGTAATGAATTGATTATTAATTATATTAAACCAGGTCTTACCATTGCGGATTTACAAAAGAAAACTCGTGAATTCTTCTTTGGTCGTTTAAAAGAAATGGGTTTAGTTGAAAAAGAAGAAGATTTAATGAAATATTATTATCACAATGTATCACACCATTTAGGACTTGATACACACGATATTTCTTTACGTGAATTGCCTCTTGAAAAAGGTAATGTCATTACTGTTGAACCAGGATTATATATTAAAGAATATGGCATCGGTGTTCGTATTGAAGATGATGTTTTAGTTACTGAAGATGGTTCTGAATGCTTATCAAAAGAAATCGTTAAATCAGTTAAAGATATTGAAAATTTAATGAAAAGGTAAACTTATGGAAAGAGGAAGCGGACTTTTATTGCATTTTTCGTCTTTACCAGGTAAATATGGTATTGGTGGATTTTCTAATGAAGCAAAGAAATTTGTTAAATTATTAAAATATGCGGGACAAAAATATTGGCAAATATTACCTATGAATCCAACTGGATTTAAAGATTCACCATATCAAAGCTATGCTTCTTTTGCTATTAATCCATATTTTATTGACTTAGATCAATTAAAAAAAGATCATCTATTAAGCGAAGAAGAAATTAAAGAACATACTAAAGCAAAAAACACTAATAGAATAGATTATGGCTATTTATATGATAATCGTTTTATTTTACTTGATTTAGCGGCAAAAAGAGCAATAAGAAGAGATAGAAGTAAAATCGATCGATTCTATAAACAAAATCGTTATTGGATTGAAGATTATGCTTTGTTTATGACTTTAAAACACTTATATGATAATGCTTGTTGGGTGGACTTCCCTCGTCCGTATAGAAAGCATAATGTATGTGCTTTAAGAGCATTAAAAGAATCAGAATTTGAATTGTTTTATTCTTTTGTGGCTATTCAATATTTTGCATTTAGCCAATATAAAAGAATTAAAAAATACGCTAATAAGATGGGAATAAAGATTATTGGTGATGTACCAATTTATGTATCTTATGATTCATGTGATGTTTGGGCTAACCAAAAGCAATTCTTATTAGATAGAAAAGGAAAACCCGCTCTTGTTGCAGGTGTACCACCAGATTATTTTTCTGAAACTGGTCAATTATGGGGTAATCCAATTTATAATTACCAACGTATGGAAAAAAC
>CALBGF010000221.1 GCA_937893635.1 uncultured Mollicutes bacterium
AAATATTGGGGATTTGAAAAAAAGTCTCCAATTTTTTATTACTTTGCTAGTAATTGCCATTTATTTTTATTAAAATATATCAAAAAAGCAAAAAAGTTGCTATTTATATTACTACACTATGTGTATAATATAAATAAAGTTAGGTGGTGGCGTAGTTGAAAAAAGAATTTGTACTTCAAAAAAAATTGGACCACATCGCCTTCATTATGGATGGAAATGGCCGCTGGGCTAAAAAAAGATTACTTCCTAGACATTTAGGACATAAAGAAGGTTGTAAAAGAGTTATAGAAATTGTTCGAGCTTGTTGTGATTTGAATATTTATTGTGTAAGTCTTTATGCTTTTTCTACAGAGAATTGGAAAAGACCTCAAGATGAAATTGACCATCTTTTTTACTATTTAGATGATTTCTTTAATGATAATATTCAAGAATTTATTGAAAAAGGTGTTAGAGTTCATTTAATGGGCGATATTAATCGTTTACCATTACATACCCAAGAAACAATAAAACGCTCGATGGATATGACAAAAGATTTAACCAAACATGTTTTTAATGTTTGTTTAAATTATGGTGGAAAAGATGAAATTGTTAGAGCCGCAATAAGTCTTGCTAAAGACGTTAAAGATAATAAAGTTGATATTTCTCAAATTGATGAAAAAGTATTTGAAGATCATATGATGTGTCATGGTTTACCTCCAGTAGACTTAATGATTAGAACATCAGGTGAGCAAAGAATATCAAATTATATGCTATGGGAATTAGCGTATGCTGAAATGATATTCCCAACTACACCTTGGCCGAGTTTTACTAAAGATGAACTTATTAAATGTTTAGAGATTTATCAAAAAAGAGATAGAAGATTTGGAGGGCTAAAGAATGAATAAATTGTCCACTGATACAAAAAAGTCAATGAATGATCGTATAATTACTGCTTTAATATTAGTATTAGTTTGTGCTCCATGCTTATTTATAGGTGGATGGTTTTTTGCTATTTTAGTATTTGTAGCAACATTTTTTGCTTGTCATGAATTTATTAATGCTACAAAAAATAAATCTTATAGTTTATTCCTACATGTTTTTGTTCACTTAGTAACATATTCTTTTATTTTCTGGACATTAATTAAAAACAACTTAATTGACTTTGGTTGGGAAATAGAAAATTGGTCTTTTGTTAATGCCTTTAATGCTGATAAATCAATAAATGTTTCGGTTATTGGTATTGCTGTAGGTTTTTTAGTATTATTTTTCTTAACGCTTAATCATGAAAAATTTAATGTTTCAGATGCCACATATTTATGCACAATGATGGTATTTATGGGATTAGCGATTCAATCGTTCCTTTATTTACGATTCCGCCCTGCTTGTGGAGTTGAACCGGGATTTTTTGATATCGAAAATTCAACGCTACTAGTTTATGTTATTTTAGGAACTTTCTTATCTGATGCTGGTGCATATTTCTTTGGAATATTATTTGGAAGAAACAAAATGAATGAAAGAATATCTCCTAAAAAGACTTGGGAAGGATTCGTTGGAGGAGTTATTACTTCCACTATATTAAGTTTCTTATTTGCTTTCCTATTAGCGTATTATAAACATCCAATTTTAAAAGATATTTTTGATTATGAACATTGGTATAACATTTTAATTGTTTCACTTATTATGCCATTAACCGCTAATTTGGGAGATTTCATTTTCTCATCTATTAAACGTAACTACCAAGTTAAAGATTTTGGTACCTTATTAAAAGGACATGGTGGAGTTCTTGATCGTATTGACTCATTACTTGTTACTTCTTTAGTTGTAACAATTATTGTTATTTTTATGGGCCATGGATGGAGTTTCTTATTATGAGAAAAATAATTTTATTAGGGGCTTCTGGTTCTATTGGAAGCCAAACTATTGATATTATTAAAAAACATCGTAAAACTTTTGATTTAGTAGGTTTTAGTGTCGGAAATAGAGTAGAAGTTATTGATGACATTTTACGTGAATTTAAAAATGTTAAATATGTTGTGATTAAAGAAAAAACAAACATGGAACGATTTAAAACTCGTTATCCACATATTAAGTTTAATTATGGCGATGATGGCTTAACAAAAATCATTGAAGAAGTTAAATGTGATATGGTTGTTAATGCTTTAGTGGGATTTGTTGGCTTTTTACCAACTATTAAAACATTAGAATTAGGAATTGATTTAGCACTTGCTAATAAAGAATCTTTAGTAGTTGGTGGCGAATTAGTTAATGATTTAATTAAAAAACATCATAGTCATTTATATCCAATCGATAGCGAGCATGTAGCTTTGGCTAAATGCTTAAAAGCAGGTAAAAAAGTTGATCGATTAATTATTACGGCATCAGGTGGAGCATTTAGAGACCTTAATCGTGAGCAATTAAAAGATGTCACAGTTGAGATGGCTTTAAAACATCCATCATGGCAGATGGGAAATAAAATTACTATTGATTGCGCAACAATGATGAACAAAGGATTTGAAATTATTGAAGCATATTATTTATTTAACTTCCCATTAGATAAAATTGATGTTTTAATTCATGATGAATCGCACATTCATTCTCTAGTGGAATTTGATGATGGTTCATATATTGCCGATATTGGTCCAGCAGATATGCGTGTACCAATAAGCTACGCTTTATTTAAAATGAAACGTGTTAAAAATGATTTTAAACGTTTACCAATTGAAGAATTTGGAACATTCCATTTTCGTAAGTTTGATCCCAATAGATATCCTTGTGTAGGATACGCTCGTGAGGCTTTAACAATTGGAGGAACAATGCCAGCGGTAGTTAATGCAGCGAATGAAGAAGCAGTATATGCTTTTTTAAATAAAGAGATTTCGTTCTTATCAGTCGAAAAAATTATAAAAAATGTTATGCAAGAGCATAATGTTATAAAGAGTCCAACTTTGTCGGACTTGCTTATGGCAAATGATTGGGCACGTAAGCAAGCAAAAAATTTGATAAAAAAGGAGCATGATTTATGTATTTAGCAGGAATTGATATTTTATCGATATTATTATGTATTATCAGTTTAGGTGTTTTAGTTATTATTCATGAACTTGGTCACTTTACTATGGCTAAACTTTTTAACGTTTATGTTAATGAGTTTTCTATTGGTTTTGGACCACAACTTTTAAAAAAGAAAAAAGGAGAAACAACTTATTCTTTACGCGCTATCCCATTAGGTGGATATGTATCGATGTTTGGTGAAGGCATGGAAGAAGGACCAGATGGTGAAGAAATTAAAAATATTCCTCAAGAACGTAGTTTACTTGGCATTAAAAAATGGAAACGCGCTATTATCATGGCGGCAGGTATCGTTCTTAACTTTGTCTTAGGATTCTTATTATTCTTTACTAATAACGCTTTCTTTGGACAACCAACATTAAGTAACCAAGTAACGGTTCAAGAAAAGTCGCCAATTGCGGAAAAAGGATTAAAAACTGGCGATTACATTATTGAAGTAACAAGAACTTGTAATATTGATGGAAATTCAAATGCATGTTCAAGTCTTAAACCAGTAGAAATTACTTCAGAAAATCCTACTGATTTATGGTATAATGCTTTAGCAATAAAAGTAGATGGGGAAGATGGCTATGATATTTCTCCTAAAAATGCTAATGATACATTAACGCTTGCTATTAAATATTATTCAGAAGATGAACAACCAAGTGATGCAAAAACCATTGATATTACTTTAACTGTTGATGTCGCGGAAAATGGAACATTATCTTGGAGTAAAATGGGTATTTCTACTTATTATCAATATGTTAGATATAAAAACCTAGGTTCTATTTTAAGCGCAACAAATAGAGACTTTGGTGATAATACAGTCTTAATTGCTAAAACTCTAGGTGGATTATTTGTTGGCAAGAATTGGGACGCTGTTGGTGGACCAGTAGCGATATTTACGCAATCATCACAAGTTTTAAAAAGTTATGGATTTGGTATGTTTATTTATTTATGGGGTGCGATTTCTGTTAACTTAGCAATATTTAATTTGTTACCATTTCCAGGATTAGATGGTTGGCATTTATTAGTGGTTATTATTGAAGGAATTACTAAAAAAGAAATTCCAGAAAAAGTTAAAAATATTGTTTCCACTATTGGATTAATATTATTGTTTGGCTTAATGATATTTATTATGGGACGAGATATTATACGACTATTTTAGTGTAGTAGGTTATTTGAATTATGGAAGATAAAGTATTTGAAAGATTTTTAAAAGGAATGAACATTACTAATATTGAAGACTATGATATGTCTTTTGATTTATGTGAATGGAGTCCAATAAAAATTAACAATGAAAAAATATTAACCATGGTAATTAGAAAAGAAATGCCATGGAACTATGACCTATTAAGAAAATTTTTAGGCTCATTAAAAAACATTACTACTTATAAATATACCATTCATTATGTTTATGACATTAAACCTAGTGCGGAAGATGTTTATCATTTATTAACTGATTGGTATTTTGCCAATTTCGGCATTGCCTTTTTAGAAGATTATAAATTTAATGAAGAAAAATTAATAATTCAAGTCGATGATATCCCTTCAATCACTAATAAATTAAAAGGATTTATCGATTTATTAGAAATTATTAATTATGATAATGTATTTGAAATAGCAAATAAATCTATTCAAACAGAAGAAAATGTTTTTGAAGAAACTGAAACAATAGATGATGACGATGATGAAGACGAAGTTGATGAAGATGAAGCATATCGCTTAGAAATGGAACGTCGTAATCAAGAACGTTTAGAAGCAATGAAAGACGCTGTTGATAACTATGAACCTTTTAAAGAAAAGAAAGATAGTAGTGGCGGATTTGGAAAGTATGCAAAGTTTTGTATTAAAAATATTGATACTAATTCTGAAAACATTGATTTTGACGCTAAAGTATTTTCTTATGAAGAACGCAATACAAAAAAAGGTACAATTATTGCAACATTCGGTGTTGCGGATGCTACAGGAGCAATCCATGTAAAAGTATTTGAAAATGCTAAATATTTTACAAAAGAAAAAATTCAAGGTATTAAAATTGGCGCTAATGTTCGTATTCGTGGACACGCTGAATATGATACTTTTGCCAAAGAATTAAATGTTACTGCACGTTTTATTGATTTACTTCCACCTGATGAACCTAGAAAAGATGAAGAAGAAGAAAAACGTGTGGAATTACATCTACATACAAAAATGTCCACTATGGACGGCGTTACTAATATTGAAGACTACATTGCTTTAGCGCATTCAATGGGTCATAAAGCAATTGCGGTTACAGATCACGGAGTAGTTCAAGCTTTCCCAGCTGCTCAAAATGCAAGCAAAAAATATGGGGATATTAAAATACTTTATGGTAGCGAACTTTATATGATTGATGATGAAGTTAACGCCATTAGAAATCCTTGTGACTTAGAACTTAACAAAGCCACTTATGTAGTATTCGACTTTGAAACAACAGGCTTATCAGCAAGATATGATGATATTATTGAATTTGGTGCCGTTAAATTTGAGCAAGGTCGTGTTGTAGATTCTCGCGATATATTTGTTGATATTAAAAGACCACTATCAGAAAAAATTAAAGAATTAACTGGTATTAATGATGCAATGCTAAAAGGACAAAATTCCTTAGTAGAAGCAATTCACAAAATTCGTGAATTTGTTGGTGATGCGATATTAGTATCACATAACGCTGACTTCGATATTGGATTTTTAAATGCTGCTTGTAAGAAAATTAATGAGCCAATATTTATGAATCCCGTCGTAGATACTTTGGCTTTAGCTAGATATTTATTCCCAGAATCTCGTAACCATCGTTTAGGAACGTTATGTCGTAATATGGATGTTGTTTATGATGAAGATGCCGCCCATAGAGCGGATTACGATGCTAGCGTAACTAATGAAGTATGGCAAGCTATGATTGCGGTTTTAACAAAAGAAAATGCCCATTTAACACATAAAGATTTAGCTAATCTTAAAGCAAGTGATGAGCATTATAAACACTTAAGACCAGTACATGTGGTGGCTTTAGCTAAAAACGCTGCTGGCTTAAAAGACTTATTTAAAATTATTTCTTTTTCTCATATAAATTATTTTGCAAATGTACCAAAAGTTCCACGAAGTTTGTTGGTTCAATATCGTGAAAACTTATTATTAGGTAGTGCTTGTTTTAATGGTGAAGTATTTGATACTGCTCGTACAAGAACAAAAGAAGTATTACAAAAAGTAGTTAGTTTTTATGATTATATTGAAGTACAACCAACGGAAAATTATTCTTATTTAATTAATATGGGTGATATTAAAGACGAAGAAGAATGTCATCAATATGTAAGAGATATAATTGAAGCTGCGGATGCTGCAGGTAAAATGGTTGTGGCTACTGGAGACGTCCATTATCTTAATCCAGAAGATAAAAGATATCGTGATGTATTTATTTCTGCAAAAGCAATCGGAAATATAAACCACCCATTAATGCCTTATGCTCGTGAAAATATGGATTATTTTGAAAATCCTGATCAACATTATCGTACGACAAGAGAAATGCTTGATGCTTTTGAATATTTAGGAAAAGAAAAAGCAAAAGAAATAGTTGTTACGAATACTAATAAAGTAGCGGATATGATTGATGTATTAGAACCAATTAAATCTAAACTTTATACTCCAACTATTGAAAATTGTGAAAACTTATTAAAAGATTTATGTTATTCTAATGCTCATAAAAAATATGGTGATCCATTACCACCAATTGTGGCTGAACGTCTAGAAAAAGAACTTAATGGTATTATTAATAATGGATATTCAGTTATTTATTATATTGCCCATAAAATTATTCATAAGGCTAATGAAGATGGCTACATGGTTGGTTCAAGAGGATCAGTCGGTTCATCATTCGTTGCCACAATGGCGGATATTACCGAAGTTAATGCTTTACCTCCTCATTATCTATGTCCAAATTGTAAACATAGTGAATTTGAAGGTATTCCAGAAGTATCATCAGGATTTGATTTACCAGAAAAAGATTGCCCAATATGTGGACATAAGATGATTCATGATGGACAAAATATTCCATTTGCTACATTCTTAGGATTTAATGCTGATAAAGTTCCAGATATCGACTTAAACTTTCCAGGTGACTATCAACCAATCGCACATCTTTACACCAAAGAATTATTAGGAGCGGGAAATGTTTTTAAAGCTGGTACTATTGAAACTGTTGCGGAGAAAAACGCTTATGGTTACGCCAAAGGATATTTTGAAAGAGTTGGACCTAAAATTGGAAAAAGTCTAGATAAAATATCTAAAGCAGAAATCGAGTATTTAGCAAAAGGATGTACGGGTGTTAAAAGAACAACTGGTCAACATCCAGGCGGTATTGTTGTTATTCCAAAAGATTATGAAGTTTATGATTTTACTCCAATTCAATATCCTGCGGATGATAAAGAAGCAGCCTGGAAAACAACTCACTTTGATTTCCACGCTATTCACGATAACGTTTTAAAACTCGACTTATTAGGTCACGTTGATCCGATGGCGCTTAAGATGATGGCGGATACAACGGGAATTGATGTTAAAACTATTCCTTTAAATGATCCAGAAACTTTATCGATATTCTCTAGTGATGTTGCTTTAAAAAGACACTCAAATTATTTACATGAAACTACTGGCGCTTTAGGTATTCCAGAGTTCGGTACAAATATGGGACGTCAAATGTTAAAAGAAACATCACCCAAATTATTCTCGGATTTATTAATTCTTTCTGGTCTATCACATGGTACTGGTGTTTGGGCAGGAAATGCGGAGGAATTAATTCGTAATGGTACTTGTACTTTGCGTGAAGTTATCGGATGTCGTGATGATATTATGACTTATTTATCCGCTAAAGGAGTCCCACCTTTAACATCATTTAAAATCATGGAAGATGTTCGTAAAGGTAAAAAAGTAAAACCAGAGTATGAGCAAATAATGCGTGAAAATAATGTACCAGATTATTACATTGATTCATGTAATAAAATTCAATACATGTTCCCTAAAGCTCACGCAACTGCATACGTTATGATGGCTATTCGTGTAGGTTGGTTTAAAGTACATATGCCATTATATTACTACGCTACATTCTTAACTGTTCGTTCAAAGCAATTTGAACTTGAAACCATGATTAGTGGTGAAAAAGCAATCATTAAACGTTTAGAAGAAATTAAAGCAAAAGGTTTTGATGCTTCCGCAAAAGAAGTAGATATTGAAAAAACACTGACAATTTGCCTAGAAATGGCGGAAAGAGGATTCTCATTCTCTAATATTGATTTATATAAATCAGATGCATCTAGATTCTTAGTAGATGAAAAGAATAAATGTTTGATTCCACCATTTATTGCTATTGATGGACTTGGAGAATCCGCGGCGGTTTCAGTAATTGAGGCAAGAAAAAACGGCAAATTCTTATCAAAAGAAGATTTACTTGAAAAAACAAAATTATCACAAACTCACGTGGCAAAATTATCTGAACTACATGCTTTAGATAATTTAGCTGAAACAAATCAAATGGATTTATTTTCGTTTTTTAACATTTGATATATAATATAAAAGGCCTTGAGCCTTTTTATCGGGACGTAGCACAATTGGTAGTGCGCTTGCTTCGGGAGCAAGAGGTCGTGCGTTCGATTCGCATCGTCCCGACCATTTAGATTATATAAGTTCGATTCAGTATTTGGTTCGAACTTTTTTATTGCTCACTTTTATTGTTTTATTGCTCACTTTTTGATATTATAAATGTGAGCAATAAAGGAGATTCTTTTTATGGATATAGAATTTTTTTAGATCTCATTCAGTATGAATATGAAAAAGAATGGATTGAATTTAAAGAAAATTGGTATAACAGAAAAGAAATAGGAGAGTACATTTCGGCGCTATCAAATATTGCAACCATTTATGGTGTACCATACTCTTATATATCTTTGTAAAGACGTTGAAACTTGTGGACACGGGTTGAAAAAAGTATATCGCTTATGTAAAGAAGCTAAAGTGGACATTTCGTACGTTAATAATGAAAATGATTTTACAATTGAATTCTCTAGACTAGATAGAAATAACACTGGCGAAATAAATGGCGAAATAAATGGCGAAATATCAGAAGAAGAATTCTCTGTTTTAAGTGTTTTTAAAACTAATAAAAATGCGACAAAAGATGAAGTTATCAAACAAACTGGTATTTCAAGTAGAACAATTGATAGAATCATTAAATCATTGAAAGAAAAAGAATTGTTGAAAAGGGTTGGCTCAAATAAAAACGGATATTGGGATGTTTTAAAATAAAAAATTGGAGAGATAAGAAAATGGAAAAAGCAATAAAACAAACAATTGAATATGAAAATTATAAAAAAGGTCTTTTTATAATGATTGGAATGTTTGGTGTTTTAACTATATTATTTGCTATACCTTTTTTGACTTTATATTTTACTAAATCTGATAATAGATATTTAATAGCTTTTATAGTGTTTTTTGCACTAAA
>CALBGF010000222.1 GCA_937893635.1 uncultured Mollicutes bacterium
GTAAAGTTGTATCCAAATTACAAGAAGTAGAAATTAAAACAGGTAAAGTTGAAAAAATAATTAATACACAAAGAGATATTACAAGTTCCGTATTAGGATTTAATAATGTCAAAAAGACAGACTTAAGCTTTGATGCTATTGTGGATATTATTAAAAGTAGAATTAGTAATCAAGACTGGGATAATGCATTAGATAAAATATATAAATTAGAAATGCAAAACAAAGATAATGGTGAACTATTATATTTAAAGGCTTTAGCGTTATTAAAAATAGAATCATTACAAGCTTTGACTCCAGGTAAAAATAAGAAATTTGAAGATGGAGAATATAATCAAGCATATTTAAAGAAAATTCTAGAAAACGCTAATAAAGAATTAGGTGAACAAGTATTATCAGAGACATGTTTATCAATTGAAAATGTCATAAATAAATTTTCTAATTTAAGAGGATTAGATAAAAACATCGCAACTGATTTTATTGAAGAATATTTTAATATTGGTGTTTATAACTTTTTTCCTTGTATACGTGTCGCTAATTTACTAGTTGACTTAGGAATTCAGCAAGCTAATTATCGTTTATTTAAACTAGGTGATCGATATAATGAAGATGCAGGGAAATCAAGAAATAATTTAATTCAGTTATTAAAGAACTTAGTGGCTAAATCAAACTTTGAAGATGCACAAAAAGTTATTAATGATCTAGATCAAATGGTAGAAGGAAATGTTACGGTATTAGAATATAAATTATTCGTTAAATATAAAGTACAAACCATTGCGGAATTATTCATGACTGATTTCAATGATTTTGAAGCATTACAAGATATTTTGCAATACTGCCAAAATGAAGATGAAGTATGCCTTACAGTAAGTGAATGGATTAATAATATTATTAGTGTAATGAGCAAACAAAAACTACCAGAATCTTCTTATATTTCTTTATTTAATCATATTGAAGAAATTATAAAATTTATGCCCGAACAAAAACAACGTAATACTTATCAAGTAATTGCAAAAGTGGCAAAAAAATTAGGAGTATTCGATTTAGCGACTAAATATTACTTAATAAATATTCAAAATAACGAAAATGATGTTGAGACATATTTTGAATTAATTCAATGTGAAAATGAATGTAGATCAGAAGAGGATTTATTAAAAATTACTAATTATATCTCTGATAGTGAATATTATGCTGATTTAATTAATGCTTCTAAAAATAATGCAGCTAAATTGCAGTATTATAAAGATTTTCAAACTAAGCAAGCAATGTGTGTAAAAAAGAATAAAGAAAAGCTAGTTTTAGAAGAAAAACGTAATGAAGAAAGAATAAGAAAAGAAAAAGCTAAACAAGAAGAAGAAAAACAAAAATTAAAAGAAGAGCAACGAAAACGAAGATTGACTAATAAAGAAAATCATCAAGACCATATAAGAATTTTTCTTATAGCACTTACTCCAATATTAGTTGCGGCAAGTTTATTCTTCTTATTAACAGATTTTGTTGATAAAAGTTTTCAATTATCAGTATTAATTTGTTTATTTACAGTTGTATTTAACTTAATATTTGATCAATTAACAAAGCTATCAGGATGTTTTGAAGATGATAACATGATATCTTCATTCTACTTAGTTGGTTTTATAAGTTCATATATCGTATTTAAAGAAGATTTTAGTTCTTATGGAATAATGAAATATATATTAATTGGTATAGGAGCCTTATTAATAATTTACTTAATTGTTGGTTTCTTTCTTAAGAAAAATTCATTATATAAATTATTTTCTTTAGGAGTTGGATTTGGAACTTGCTTTAGTTACATATCCGGTAATGCGATTTATATGGGCATTGCTACAGCATTACCATTATTATATTACGCTTTTGATAAAATAACTGTTGATGAAAGGTTCTTACCTCAATTAACACCTATTTTAACACCAATTGTATTATTAGCTTCCTATTATTATATTGACTCTAGTAACTTAAATATGAATTTTGGTATTTATAATTATTTATTAAATAATCAATATACGGAATATCATAATTTGTTAATCGCGGGAACTTGTATTATTCCTTTAATTGGTGCACCGATAACATTAAATATGTTGCTCGCTGAAGATGAAGAAAAGATTATATTTGTAATATTAGATGCGTTGATGTTTTTAGTATTTGTAGTTGCTATATTCTTAAATTACATATCAGTAATTACGGAATTTGCTTCTAATACATTACCACTAATACTTGCAACATTATCACTAGATTCATTCTTCATTTTACCATTAGTATATGCCATAAATGATGATTTTGAGACATATGGAAAAACATCAAAAATTCTTATTATTGTAGCAATTGTTTGTAAATATCTAATTTTTGTTCTTATTTGTGTATTAAATAGCTTATTACCATTCTTAGGAATATTTGTTGCTAGTGAAATAGGATTTGCAATTGGTCTTGCCATTGCTATAGGTGTAATTTTTGGAATTATTGCTGGAATACTTGGATACTAAAAATAAGTTTTATATATTTTATACTAAAATATAAAGAAAAAAATTGCTAATTTTGTAATATAAGTTACTAAATTTAACTTATAAAGATAATTGGCGCTCATGTATGTTTAAATAACATTGTAAAGAAAAAGGAGAGATAAAATATGGGTTTATTTCAAAGTGCTGAAAAGAAAGAAATGCAAAGAAGATTATTAATTAAACAAACGATGAAGAGCATTGAAAAGTATATTGCGGGATTAAATAAGCAATATGAAAGTTATGTTGAAATTGCTAAAGTCGCAAAAATGAAAGGTGCAGATCAACAATTCAAATTAGCGGTGTCTGCAATTAGAACTGTCACTAGCCAAAAGCAAAAAGCAGAAGAGATGTTACTTAATATTCAAATAACATCACAAATGCGTGACTTGACTAAGATGACAAAAGGATTCTTAACAACAATGAATACAATGTCAAAAGATATGATTAAAACAACAAAGAGCATGGACTTTGATAATGTTACTAAGAACTTCGAAACAGCTTTAGATAATGTTGAAGTTGCTACGGATAGACTTGACACATTATTAGATTCTTCCAATGATTCTTATGCTTCAATCGCGGATAATTCTAAGATTAGTAATGATGAAATTGCAAAGATGATTGATTTAGAAATTGCACATCAAGAAAGTGTGTTAAATTCTAATATTGATGCCAAAATGGAAAAATTAAATAACAAGAATTAATTTGTGGAGTAGTTATGTCAAAAGAAGAATATGTTAGCGAGTTAAAAGATTATTTATTAAATAAAAAGAAAGAAATTTTAACTCCTAAAGCTAATTACGCTGATTACGAAAGAGACCTAAAAAAATATATGGTTTTAAATATGCGTAAAAGCAATTTTATAAATGTTTTAAAAAACTTTGAAGAATCTTCTGGGTATACACCAACACAAATTTATACTCGAGCTTGGTTAAGCAAAGAAGTATATTATGGATTCTATCATCGCTTAGATTATAATCCAAAAAGAGAAACATTACTTGCTTTAGCAATTGGCTTACATTTATATGTTGAAGATACAAAAATTTTATTTCAATCATGTGGATATGTGTTTCCATGTACAACCGAAGACTATGTTGTAGTCTTCTTCATGGAAAAAGATTTATACGCTAAAGGTAATGCTGTTGATGATTATGAAGACTTAAGTTTTGTTAATGATTTGCTTGAAGCAGTTAATTGCAAATTATTAGGTAAAAAAAGTAGAGAAAATAAGTTTTAAAATTACAAGGAGTAAATTAAATTATGAAAAAATGTAACGTATGTGGTTGTTATCTAGAAGATGGACAAGAACGTTGTCCAATGTGTGGCGCGATTAACGTTAAAGAAGAACCAAAAGAAGAAAAAATTATCAAAGAAGAAATTAAAGAACAACGCGTTGAAGAGCCAAGAAATTCCAGTGCTTATAATGCAGAAAGAGTGTTAAGAAGTGTTGTTCGTGTTTCTACTGGTAATAGCGTGGGTACAGGATTTGTTTATAATGGAAATCTTGTTATTACTAATGCCCATGTTATCTCACAAGTAGATAATAACGGAAATCTTATGATTTCAAGAATCATACGTGCTTCTTTTTCAGAAAAATATGATCGCACACTTTATTTATTAGAAGTACTTAATATTGATGTTCAAGAAGATGTTGCAATATTAAGATTCGTTGATAATGTTTCATTCCCATCTCTTGCTTTAGCGGATCAAAGCAAAGTATCAATGGGAGAAGAAGTATTTACCATTGGCTGTCCATTGGGATTTGATTTCTCTTATGTAAGTGGCCATGTTTCTAATCCTAATAAAGTTACTGAAGGAAAAGCTCATAAAGTTATTCAAACTGATATTACAGTTAATCATGGTAATTCTGGTGGACCATTATGTAATATGAATTGTGAAGTTGTTGGTATGGTTTCTTTTAATGAAATCCACCGCTCTAACGATAATATGATTGATACACCAGATGGACCTGCACGATTAACTTTATATAAACCAATTGATGGTATGAGTTTTGCCGTTACAAGTGATGCAATTAAAGAGTGTTTAAAAATAATGAAAATGTATCGATAGGAGGAAATTATTTATGTTTTTATTTAAACCAAAAGAAATTTATATCAAAAGAAAAAACAATTTACTTTTTTATGTAGAAGATTTTTCTAATCAAGATTTAAGAAAAGTTACATTTGCCATTGAACGTGACCTTTGTGCTTATGTGGCAGTAAATGGTTATATTCAAAGAAATTTAATGTTACAACCTGGCACTGTCTACAATTTGAAAAAAGAACTAAAAGGTGAAAATATAAAAATATATGTAATTGATCAAAAACGTCAAAATACAGGATTTACATTTTCTACTGGTGGCTCAATTGATTTATTTTATTCTAAAGAGAGCAATTATACTTTAAAAGCTGGTTATACCGCCACACTAGAGTTATGCATTGAGGATGGCATTTTATTCCTTGATAAATACAAAGATTTAACACCAGAACAAGTGAAAGCTAAACTTCAAGAAATGTGCTATACCGAAGGTGTAAAAGCAAATGATGTTTATTTAGGAAATGCTATTAAGCAAGTGTTACAAGCTTATATAGCTAATGATCATACTTTATATGCTTCACCAACAACATATAACATTAAGGGTATGAGCAATACTTTCCAAGAAAGTGTTATTAAAGAAGTGAATAGAAATTTAAGTAAGTTTGGTTTTAATTGTATTAATTTTGCTTTCACTTTTAATAGAACTGATGCTGGTGATAAAAAATTAAAAGAATTTAGTGATAAAGAAGGACAAATTGAAGGCGATCGTTTAGATGAAAAAACACGCGCCATCCGTAAAGAAGATCAACGTGATGATCGTGATTTCCAAATCCAAATGGAAAAAGCAAGTAACAAAACAAATGAAGAGCCTGTTCAAGTAGAATGTCCATATTGTCATAAAAAAATATATAAAGATAAAAGTATGAAACACTGCCCATATTGTGGCATGTATATAGGAGAATAAAACTATGTGGCCATTTAAAAATAAAAATCGTGAAGCTAACTTTAAAGAAAAACAACAAATTAGTATGTCAATAGATGGCATCATCCGTAAAATCGATGATGAGAAAAGATATATAAATGATGAAATTACTTTAGATTCTGTTGAGAATTTAAAAAGAAAATTAGTTAAGATGAGTGATAGTGCTGAATGCAGCAATTATGGAAAATGTATGGACATTCTTAATTTTATTAAGCAATCATGTTCTGATTTAGTACCACTTTTAAGTGTGTCAAGTAGTAGCGTTGATATGCAAATGGAATTTATTGCTAATTTAGTCAAAGACTATCAACGTGGCGATTCAATTTATTTACAAAAAAAGTTCAAAGAATTATACAATAAACGTAGTAATTTATTAGCAAGATTAATTGAAATTGATGAAAGAATAAAAGAAAAAAATGAATATTTACAACAAGTAGCTAAAAGAGCTTTAGCATCCAAAAATAATGCGGTTGAATATCGTCGTTATATGGACCAAGTTCAAGCCATTAAAGCTGATATTAGCGAATTAGAAATGAATAAAACAAATGCTAGTGATCATTTAGACTTTATTAACATTGCTGTTTATAAAGTTATTCAAGATCAAACTTATAGCGATAGTGCAAGCATTACCGATTCTACTAGTGAGATTATTAGTAATGCGTTAAATAATACTAATCGTACAGCATATCGTGATTTAGAAAAACAAAAACGTCTTAGTGAACAAGTTAGAAAACAACAAACATTTATTAATGACGCAATTAGTTCAAGTGACACATTTAGCAAAGCTAATCGTAATATTGCTTCCACTAATGAATATTCTCGTAGCGCTCAAGAAGAAAGAGATGCTAAAACTTTAGGTGTTTCATCAAATAAAGGACCAACTCAAGCCGAATTAGATGAACTAGATAAAATCATTCATGGTTAAGGAGTAATTATGAACAAATTAGATAAAGAATTAGAAAAACAAAGAAAAATTGATGAAACAAGACAAAACCTTGAAGAATTAGTGGCTAAATATGAAGATAACGAAAAAGAATATATCGCTTTAGCGGCAGAGGCTAAAGCGGATAATCGTATGACGGATTATAAACAAACTTTAGTTTACTTAAAAGTTGTTATGGCCCGCAAGGTACAAGCTAAATCAATGCTTCATCAATTTAAATTAATTGAATTAAATCGTGATGAAGCTAAAGCATCCAAAGCATTTATGGATAGTATGCTCATTATATCTAAAGAAACTAATAAATTATTTAATGGCATAACTGTACATAAAGCTACTAAGAATTTACGTAAAATGTCTTCAGATATGGAAAAGAATCAAATGTTAATGACATCATTTTTAGAAACTACTCAAGCATCTTTGGGTAATTTAGAAGATGAAACAATTATGCCTACTATTGATAAAGAAGTAGAAGAGCGTATTAATCAAGAAGTTGATAAAATTAAAAACAATATTGATAGTACACCTGATGATCGTTTACAAGAATTATTAGGAAACACAAAAATATAGTAAAAAAAGCAAGATAAATAATTGTCTTGCAAATCTTTAAAAGGAGAATAATCAAAGATGGAAGATAAATATAAGTATTATAGTGATGCAAGCAAATATTTAGACTTGGCCGCTAACGCAAAAGATAATAATGTGGATGAATATTTAAGTTACCTTAAAAAAGCAGCAATTTGCTTATATCAATATGCCAAAATAGAGCATGATCCAGATAAGAAACAAGAAGCAACAAGACGCGCTGATTCAATCTACAATGTTATTAAGTCATTTAATAGTAATAAACCTCAAACAAATATTTATCCTAACAAAGCAAAAAAAGAAGATGATGAAGATAATGATGAAGAGTCAACTCTTGAAGCTTCAAAATCTGATACAACGTTTGATGATGTAGTGGGTTTAGATTATGCTAAAGCAATTATTCAAGATGAATTAATCGATCGTTTTAATCCTGTTTATGAAAAATTATATGAAGATGTTGCTTTCCCAAGTGGTATTTTACTATTTGGTGTACCAGGAACTGGAAAAACATTATTTGCTCGTGCAGTTGCTGGTGAAATTAAAGCACCATTTTATTATAAGTCCGCAAAAGATTTGATTGATAAATATGTTGGTGAAACAGGAAAAAATATTTCCTCACTATTTAATGAATTACGTAAAAATAAATTATCCATCTTACTTTTAGATGATTGTGATGAATTATTTGGCGCTCGAAAAGACGATTCACAAAGTTATGAAATCGCAACGGCGAACGCTATACTTCGTGAAATGGATGGATTTGAAAAACATAAAGATAATGTAGTAATTGTTATTGCTACTACAAACCGTCCTAATGCATTTGATGACGCTATTTTACGTCGTTTTACTTTAAAAATAAAAATTGATTTACCAAATGAAGAACTTCGTAAAAAGATGATCTTTAACTATACTAAAAACAAAGAAGATTTATCTCCTTTAGATGATGAAACAATTGATTACATTGCTTCAAAAACACAATATTTTTCTGGTGCTGATATTAAACATTTATGTGAAGATGCTTTCCGTATTTTAAGAAAGAAAAATAAACCAAGAGTTATTAATGGTGAAGAAGCTTTACCATTATCAAAAGATGAAATGGTTGAAGCATTATCTCATCGACGTGCAGAAGTAAAACCAGAAGCATTATTAGCAGTAGAAAAATTTGATGAACTTTATGGTAGTGGTGTAAGAAATGATAAAACAAATAAAACTGTAGAAAAAGAAAATAATGAAGAGATTAAATCTGATGATAATAAAGAAGAAAAAAATGATGATAATGCTGATTTAAATTATGAATATCATTATCCAACTTCAGATTTATTAAATAATCCTAATACAGATATTAAAGAAGATGTTAGTGATTATATTGAAAATTGTTCTAATAAGATTAGCGCTAAATTAAATGAATTTAATGTAAAAGCAGATGTTAATAATGTCGTTATTGGACCAACTTTTATTCGTTTTAACTTAAAACTTGGTACAGGTATAGCAATTGCTAATGTTAAAAGATATTTAGAAGATTTAGAGCAAGTTTTACAATGCAAGATTCGTTTATCTGATGATACCACTAGTGAATTTTTAGGTTTAGAGATTCCTAATCCTAAAAGAAGAATAGTTTCTTTAAAAGAAGTATTAGGTACTAAACTAGATAATAATTTTCAAATAGGTTTAGGAAAAAGAGTTGATGATTCTGTTTTCTATTTATCAAATAAAGACTTTACTCATATTCTTATTGGTGGAACCACTAGTGCTGGCAAATCATCTTTAATTCATTCTATTATTTGTCAACTTGTTATGAATTATTCTCCAAAAGAAATGAAATTTGTTTTAATAGATACTAAACGTGTTGAATTATCTTATTATAGCGATTTACCACATTTAGCTTGCAATATTGTTAAAACAAAAGATGATGCTTTAGAAAAAATGCAAGCATTAATTAATGAACAAGCTCGTAGATATGCTTTAATTGAAGAATTCAAATGTCGTAATATTGAAGAATATAATGAAATTTCTAAAAATAAATTACCTTATTTAATTTTAATAATCGATGAACTAGCGGAACTTGCTAGTAAAGCATTCCTTGATATGCTATCAACTTTAGCTGCACAAGGACGTGCCGCAGGTATTAAAATTATTGTAGCTACTCAACGCCCTTCCGCAGAAGTAATACGTGGTGATGTTAAAGCTAATTTCCCAACTCGTATTGCCTTAACAGTTGCTTCAAGTATTGATTCTAGAATAATTTTGGATCATACCGATGCAGAAAAACTTGTTGGTAAAGGGGATATGCTTGTTAGTAATAATAATGAGATTACTAGACTTCAAGCACCATTTGTTACAACTGAGGAAATAAAAAGAATAACTAAATTTATTGAAGAGAATAAGTAGGTGTAGTTGATATATGAAGTGCGTAAAATGTAAAACATGCGGGCACGAAAGTATAGTTAATGAACAAGATGAATTTTTTAGATGTAGTT
>CALBGF010000223.1 GCA_937893635.1 uncultured Mollicutes bacterium
TTGATATTCAAGTGACATTTAGCGATGAAACGGAATTCACTTATGACGGAAATCCGCATACACCAAGAGTTATATCAATAACTAACAATGTTGATTATAAAGTGCATTATGAAAAAGGTGAAAAATTTTATAGCGAAGATGCTCCAACTGAAAAAGGAAGTTATTCAATGGTTGTATCTTTAGTTAATGAAAGTGATGGAACATTAGTAAGACCTTGGTGGTGTCCTTTTACTATTAATTAGTTATTTATTGTCGAGGAGTGATATTTATGGAAAGTAAAATAAAATTCGGAACAGGCGGGTTCCGTGGGGTAATCGGAGAAGATTTTAATAAAGAAAATATTTGCCTTGTTGCTCAAGCAATAGCAAATTTAATTACTGAACGAAAATCTAGTAAACCAGTAGTTATTGGATTTGATTATCGCTTTTTATCCGATAAAGCTGCAACATGGATGGCAGAAGTATTTGCGGGAAACAATGTTAATGTTCTTTTATCTAAAGAAGCAACACCAACTCCAGCAGTAATGTTTGAAACAAAAAGTCTTAACAATGATTTTGGAGTAATGATTACCGCTTCCCATAATCCTTATTATTTTAATGGTATTAAAGTATTTCAAAAAGAAGGAATGGATGCTGATGTTGAACTCACTAATACTATTGAACGCTTAATTGCGGAAGTAAAAGAAGTTAAATCTAAAGACATTGATAAAGCATTAAAAGATGGAAATGTACAAATCATTTCATTTTTAACCGATTATGTCGTTTCAATTAAACGTTGGATTTCACCTAAAGTTTATGGAAGTAATATCAAAGTTTTATTTGATAATTTACATGGCGTTGGTACAAAATCTTTATCTTTACTAGCTAAAGAATTAAATCTTAAAAATTTTGAAACTACCGGTAAAAAACAAGATGCGTATTTTGGTAATAAATTGCCAAATCCAACTAAAGAAAATATGGAACTCGATCGTAAATATTTAAAAAAGAAAAAATACGATTGTATTATTGGTATTGATTCTGATGGTGACCGTCTTGGTGTTTTAGATGAATGCGGTCAATATGTTGATAGTAATGAAATTTTATCTTGTTTATATTACTATTTGGTAAAATACCGTCATATGACTGGCGATAGCGTGAAAAACTGTGCAACATCAAATTTATTAGATAAAGTAACAACCAAACTAGGATTTACTTGTCATGAAGTAGATGTTGGATTTAAAAATATTTCAAGTAAATTGAAAAGTGTTGATGCTTTACTTGGTGGAGAATCTTCCGGAGGATTAACAATCCGTGGCTATTTATTTGGTAAAGACTCTACTTTTGCTGCAGCATTATTTTTAGAAATGATAATCGTAATGAATAAGCCAATATCAAGTATCGTAAAAGAAGTACGTGATTTTGCGGAATTTTATCATGCTGATATTGAATCATCTATTTCATATCGTGATGAAAAAAAAGTTATTAATTATTTAAATAATGAATGTATTGATTTTCCGGAAAAGCCAAAAGAAATTAGAAGATTTACACGTAATATAAAATATATTTTCGATAATGATTCTTGGATTTTATTAAGAAGATCAGGCACAGAACCAGTGTTAAGAATTTTTGTAGAAATGGAAACAAAAGAAAAAGCTGAACAATACATCGATATTTTAAAAAATTATGTTAAGAATATTGATAATTAGTTTGAGGGTAAATATATGAGAAAAAAATATAAATTAGAAAAAGAAGTTAAAACTCTTTTTAAAGAGATAAACAAATTAAATAAAGATAATTATTTATTAGAAAATACATATTTTCTTAAGGATGGACGTGTAGTTTGTAAAGACCGCGAATTTGGTGTTTCACGTTTCCCTTATGGCACGGATGGATTTACATTATGGGCTTATTCTTCAGGATATATTTCTATAAACGAATCGACATTTTATATTGTGTTACCTTCCGATGAAGGAAAAGAGCCATATTTAGGCTTTTTTGCTGGAGAAAAACATAAAAATAAATTTATTCCTATTTCAATTATGGGACGTGCTCAAAGTCCATTAGAAAAAGATGTCATGCGCGCAGTGGTATATAGTAAAGAATGTGTTTATTATCTTGCACAAACTAAAAGTATGCAATATGCTTTACGTATTTTTGTTAATGATAATAAAAAAGTGGCATTTACAGTTTACGCGAATAACATTAGTCGCGTAGAAAGAACAATTTATTTATCTTCATATATGAATTGTTTATTTAAATACGCCAATGGAGAATGTAATGAAACAAAATGGTTTAAAAAATCTACATTTGATGGTAATGTTTTTGCTTTTGAATCTCCAGAAGATATAAATCGTAAAGTTCATATTGATAATTTTGGTGTTATTACAAGATCTTTTGTTAAAGAAACTCCAAAGACCATTGAGAATACTACTTCAAGAAGTATTTATATGGGCAATAAAGAAAATCAATTAGTAAATTCTATTCCATTACGCGAAGGTAAATTTTCTAAAGAAAAATATGTTACTCATTTTACAGATACTGCAATTATGGGTGATATTAATACTTATCAAATAAGCCCAAGAAAAAGTGTAGTTATTAACTATATTTTGAGTTTTACTCATGATGAAAAAGAATTTGAAAATTTAAAGAAAGAAAACATTTCTGCTTTAGAAGTGGAAAATGAATTGATTAAAAAACAAAAACATAATAAACGCATTTATAATTCTAATGACATGCTTAAAATTAATTTTGATGGTTGGCATAATGAAAAAATTAATACCGCTGTTTTAAATGAATTTTTAAAATATGTTATGTATCAAACAGAATATTGCGGTTTGGCTAAGAATTCAGGAGCGTTGTTTTTAGGAGTTCGTGATGTATGCCAACAAATTGAAGCTGCTTTAATTTGGAATCCTAAAGCATGTCGTAAAAAAATATTAGAAGTACTTAGCTTTATCGATTCTAGTGGAAATCCACCACGTCAATATTCTATTCCACCTAAAGGATCAAATCCTTTAATGGATTTACGTGATTTTATTGATCAAGGTGTTTGGATTATTTCTACAATTTATAACTATTTAGCATATACAAACGATTATTCTATTTTAAAACAAAAAATTGGATATTATGATCGTATTCCTGGCGGCGGAGTAAAACTTTCTAAACGTCGTGATAGTGTTTTAGACCATATGATTCAAATAATGGATTATCTAATTACTCATATTGATGCTGATACTAAATGTTTAAGAGCGATGTATGGCGATTGGAATGATGCTTTAGATGGACTTGGACTCACTAAAAATCCTAAAAAAGAATATGGAAATGGTGTTTCAGTAATGGCAACACTTCAACTTTATACTAATCTTGAACAAATGATTGAATTGCTTACTAAAATCAATATGCATGAAGATTTAGTTAAAGTTTATGAGCGTAAACACAAACAAATTCAAGAAGGCATTAAAAAGTTTGCAATTAAAGAGCAAGGAAATAGAAAACGTATTGTTCATGGTTGGGGAGAAAATCGTGAATATTATGTCGGAAGTTTTGATGATGTTGACCATAAATCACGTAATTCTTTAACTGCGAATGCATTCTATGTAATATCTGGTATGTCTAAAAATAATTTTATGAGTAAAGAAGATATATTAGATGGATTTAAAAATCTTGATTCTAAGTATGGATTAAAAACATTTGAGCCATATTTTGAAAAAGATGTAAAAGGTGTTGGACGTATTGTTAATTTACCAAAAGGCACCGCTGAAAATGGGGCAACTTATATTCACGGAGCATTATTTGGAGTAATGGCATTATTTATGCTTGAAGAAAATGAATTTGCTTATGAACAAATAGAAAAATTACTTCCAATTACCCATAAAAATTTAACAACAACACCATTTGTTATGCCTAATTCTTATTCATATAACCTTGAAGAAGATATGGATGGAGAGTCAATGTCTGATTGGTATACTGGTTCCGCAAATACATTGTTAAAGACACTTATTAAAGGTGCTTTTGGTATTAAACCAACTTTAAAAGATGTTCAAATAACAATTCGCGATTATTTCCCAAGTCGTAGTGCATCATGCTCTTTATTAGTCAAAGGCTCATTAATTAAAATCAATTATGCTAATGAAAATAATGGTGAAAGAAAAGTGTTAGTAAATGGTAAGTTAAATAATCAAAAAACATTAGTGTTTGATGAACAATTCTTATCACAAAACAAAACAATAAATATTGATATAAAGGACTAAGTAGTATGGAATTAAAAATATTAACTGATAAAGAAATAAATGAAGAAGTAGCTCGTG
>CALBGF010000224.1 GCA_937893635.1 uncultured Mollicutes bacterium
GAATGCTTATTTAGTAAACAAATTTATTATACACATTTAGTAAAAAAAGACACTAATTTTGTGCCTTTTTACTTTGAATTTAATGTTTCGTTTAGGTGCTTTTTACGTTCATGGCGCGATTTAATCATTCCACCAATTACAAAGCCCATGCCAATTATAACAATTAAGAAATAGCAACAGAATCTCCAATAAGCCATTGCCCAATATTTAGTAGATGCCGCTATACCGGTAAATAATAAGGTAAACGCTAATTCTGCAGCGCCTGAATTGCCTGGTGTTGGAATGAATGATATTGCGGAATATCCAATTACACAAGTGCACATTAATGTGAACCAATCCGCGGTTCCTCCACATGCTCTAACTACAAAATAAGGAATAGAACATAAAGACATTTCATAAACAAATGATAAAATAGTTACTAATATAACAGTTCCTTTACTTCTTGCAAGCATAAATAAACTTTTTCGATAATCATTAACTAGTTTATTAGCTTTTCGTGTAGCCGCACCTTTGTTTTTAACTAATTTAAATTTAAAAGAGATGCGAACACATAATTTAATTATTTTGGCACGTAATTTTGGTAAAAACGAAGCAATGAAGATAGCCGCTGGAAGAAAAATTGAGAAAGCCGCTCCAATATAAGACATAATTAATAAAATGGTTCCTGCATCAGAATTTGGAACAACAGCGTCTTTTTTTACAGCACTAAATATAAATGCAGTTATGCAAAGAATTAAAAATGCTAATCTATTCATAAAAAACGAAGCAACTGGTAAATACATTGATTCGGCACCTGGAACTCCGCCTTTAGTTAAATAATAAATTTGGAATGGTTGTCCTCCACCGCCAAGTGGAGTAATATTATCATAATATTTACCTAAAATTGCAGTTTTAAGTGATAAATAAGGTCGATGTTTTCCTGTAGTTTTATGAATCATAATATAGAATTTTATAGCTTCGGCAAGAACAGCAACTAAGCCTAATACTAAAGCAATAATCCAATAACCCACATTTTCTTTTTGAAACCAAATATCTAATGTTGTTTGAAATGATGAACCTTGATCATTTCCATCTTTATTAAAAGTTGTAAATCCTAAAATTATTACTAAAATAACATTAATAAAAACAAAGATTAAACCAAAAAGCGATTTTTTCGAATCTTTTTTAATCTCTTCTTTTTGTTCTGATTCTTTTATTGTTTGATTAATAATTGTTTCATTAATAATGATTTCTTGGGTTTTTCGTATTTCTTCTTCTTGAATGGTCTTTTCAACCTTTTTGTTTTCTTTTTTTGTGGCCATGGTTAGTATTCCTCCTAGGCAAAGCAAGTCTATTTTATGCTACTACAGTTAAGTTTGCAACATTTTGTTATTTTTATTAAAAATAAAACATAAAAAAGCACTTATTGCCCAAATAAGTGCATACGTTTGATATTCTGGTTTTGTTTATTCAGAAATACTATTTGCTTCTTCTTTTAAAATTTTTTTACGTTTATGATTTGCTTTAATTAAATCAGCAATTATAAACACAACGCCAATTAAAACTATCAAGAAATAGCAACAAAATCTCCAATACGCCATCGCCCAATATTTTGAGACAAGAAGCGAACCATTCAAAGCAGTAAATAATATCATAAATGATAATTCCGCAGCACCAGAATTTCCCGGTGTTGGAATAAACGATATTGCCGAATAAACAATGATAGTCATACATAAATAGATCAACCAATTTGCATCTTGAATGCCACATGCTCTTATAACAAAATATGGAATTGAGCATATTGCGATCTCATATATTAACGACAAAATAGTTGTGGATATCACTGTCCACGGACTTTTTGCAAGCATAAATAAACTTTTTCGATAATCATTAACTAATTTATTAGCTTTTCTTGTTGCCGCGCCTTTATTTTTAACTAATTTGAATTTATATGAAAAACGCACACATATTTTAATTATTTTGGCACGTAGTTTTGGTAAAAATGAAGCAATAAAGATAGCAACAGGAATAGAAATTGAAAACACAGCACCAATATAAGCCATAATTAACAAAGTCTTTCCAGCTGTACCTGCATTACTAACTGGTGCACCTTTTGTAACACTATTAACGATAAATGCCATAATGCAAAGTATTAAAAACGCTAATTGATTAAGGAAAAATGAAGCAACTGGCAAATACATTGATTCTGCACCTGGAACGCCGCCTTTAGTTAAATAATAAATTTGGAATGGTTGTCCGCCACTTCCTAACGGAGTAATATTATCATAATATTTTCCCATTATCGCTGTTTTAAGTGATAAATACGGCTTACTTTTTCCAGTGGTTTTACGAATCATAATATAAAACTTAATGGCTTCTGCAAGTAAGGTAACTAAGCCAAGTAACAAAGCAATAAGCCAGTAAATTATGTTTTCTTTTTGAAACCAAACCGCAAAAGTTTGTTCCAAAGTAACTTCTCCAGCATCACTATTATTAAAAGTTGTAAGTCCTAAAATAATTACTAAAATAACGTTTAAAATAACAAACAAAAGACCAAACAAAGATTTTTTAGAACTCTTTTTAACATTATCTTGATGTTCTGATTCTTTGATTGCTTGATTGACAATTGTTTCATTAATAATAATTTCTTGTGTTTTACGAATCTCTTCTTCTTGGGCAATATCAATTTCTTTTTTCTCTTTTTTAGCCATGATTAAGTTTCCCCCTAGACACAGCAGTTTTATTATAATGCCTACAACTTTTTATAATATCCTTATGCTTTTATCATATGTGTCTATTTCTTAAAACATACATTATTAGTAAAATTAAGTGCTTCTAATATAACATTGTGCATATCTAAGTATTTATATTGTCCTAATCTTCCACCAAAGTAAACATTAGTTTCCTTCTTGGCCAATTGTAAATATTTTTGATATAATTCAGTATTTTTCGTATCGTTTACAGGATAATAAGGTTCATCGCCTAATTTCCATTTTTTAGAATATTCTTTAGAAATAATTGTTTTTGGAGTTTTAGCAAATTCAAAATGTTTATGTTCAATAATACGAGTAAATGGAACGTCCTTACTTGTATAATTCACGACAGCATTTCCTTGATAATTTTCCATATCTAATGTTTCTGTTTCAAAATAAACCGAACGATATTCTAATGGTCCATAACAATAATCATAATAAGCATCAATTGGTCCAGTAAATATAACTTTGTCTCCTAGTGCTAAATACTTTTCTTTTTCTTTTAGAAAATCAACATTTAGTAAGACATCGCTACCTTCAAGCATCTTTTCAATTATTTTTGTGTATCCACCCATTGGTATACCTTGGTAACGATCATTAAAATAATTATTATCATAAGTAAATCTTACTGGTAATCTTTTGATAATGAATGGCGGAAGTTCATCACAATTCTTTCCCCATTGTTTTTCGGTATACTCTTTAATTAGTTTTTCAAATATTGTTTTTCCTACTAAATTTTTAGCTTGTTCTTCTAAATTTGTTGGATTTTCTACATATGATTCTTTAACTTCATTTTCAATAACATGTTTTGCCTCTTCTGGCGTTTTAATATTAAACAATTTAGAAAATGTATTCATGTTGAATGGCAAATTGTATAATTCATCTTTATAAATAGCAATTGGGGAATTAATATAATTATTAAATTCCGCGAATTGATTGACATAATCCCAAATCATTTTATTAGATGTATGGAAAATATGTGCACCATAAACATGGACATTAATACCTTCAACTTCTTTAGTATAGATATTTCCACCAATATGATCTCTTTTTTCTAATACTAAACATTTGTATCCTTTTTTTGTTAATTCATAAGCTGCAGTTGCGCCATATAAACCAGAGCCTACAATTACATAGTCATACTTTTTCATTTTAGTAATCCTCCTTAGTAACTACTTTATCATAGCACACAATCATAAATATTACGATTTGAAAGTTTCTTTCTTTACAGTTCACTATTCTTGATAATTTCAACCATATGTAATATATCGTTGATTTTTTCAACTATTCTTTTACCATTTCTAATAAATGTAGTAGAATATAAGAGATATTGGAAAGGAATATCAACCAATAATAGAACAAACTATATGGCTAAAAAAATCGAAAAAACAAATGCAATTAGACTTTTAGAACAAAAAAAGATAAATTTTAACATATATGAATACGATGCAACTTCCGCGATTAGTGGTGAAGAAGTCGCTAAATTATTAAATGAAGATCCAACGAAAGTATTTAAAACACTAGTAACTATTGGTAAGTCTAACAATCACTATGTATTTTTAGTTCCAGTAAATAGCGAACTCGATTTAAAGAAAGCCGCTAGTGCGGTAAATGAAAAAAGCATTGAAATGATTAGAAGTAAAGATTTATTGCCATTAACCGGTTATATTCATGGCGGTTGTTCACCTGTTGGTATGAAAAAATTTTTTGTAACCACTATTGATATAAGTGCTAGTGATAAAGACAAGATTGTTTTTAGTGGCGGGAAAATTGGTCTTCAAATAGAAACTACTTTGTCTGAACTAAATAAAGTAATTAAGTTCTCATTAAAAGATATAAAAAAATAATAAAGTGATAAATTAAATTTGCTGCAATATTCACTTGATTTGACAACAAATTAAAATTACAATATAATTCACTTG
>CALBGF010000225.1 GCA_937893635.1 uncultured Mollicutes bacterium
AGTAGAATACAAAAACTTTAAATATTACCACGAGTTTACCGCTCGTGGTTTTTTAGTGCGCAAAAAAAGGATAACCACAATGAGTTACCCTTTAAGTATAAAATATTACTTAATCAATATAATTAAATGCGAAGCAGTCAATATTTAATGTGCCTGAACTCTTTGTATGTGTTCCAGTGAAAGCTATCGCCTCAATAATGGTTACATTTATTATGTTATCACCTTTATTTAAATGCATTATTCCTAAATCAACATTTTGGAAATATGCCCAAATTAATGCATCATAGTCTGCGTCACTTGTAATAATATTTCCATCTTTTTTAGTAACTGTTCCAGGTAAAATAACGTCATCAGCCATTTCAAATTTAGTTCCGTTAGTTACTACACTAATCATTTTATTTAATTGAACATCTGCCGTTTCTGAAGGATGCCAAGATGCTACATCTTGTTTGATAACACAGCTTGAAGCAGACATAATAACATTTACGTCTCTTTCTACATCTGACCAAACATGAACATTAAATGAATTTCCTTTTTTGATTTCACCCATATAACCTTTACCAGAAGCATTCTCAGCATCTTTTTTACCGGCTGATGCTAACATTGCTCCTAATTGATTTCCTGAGTATTTTACCCTTTCTATATATGTTCTATTAGTTGGAACAATTTCACTTTTATTCATTACTTCTTCAGCTTCTATCAAATATCCAATATCATCTACTAAATCAAATTTATCTATATTCATAGTTCCCGCTGTATTTGTAATAGTATTCTCTTTTTTTATTGCCTTTATAATGTTTACATTAATTACATTATCTCCTTGTTTAAGATTAACTGTACCTATAGCTACTCTAACAAAGTTTGCCCAAATACTTGGGTCATATGTGTAATCGCCAGAAGAATTTGCAGGAGTTTCTGATCCAGGTAATATAACATCATTTCCAATAGATAATACATTTCCATTTTGGGAGATTTTAATCATTTGATTTAGCTGAATATCAGCCATTTTAACAGGTTTCCAACCAGCTATATCTTCTTCTATAACACCACTTGAAGCAGTCATATATAATGTGACTTGTTTTTCTACACCAGAGAATATATGTAAATTGAAACTATTACCATTTTTTACTTCACCTAAATACGCTTGACCCGAAGCATTTTTAGCATCAGCATTATTATAAGAAGCATAATCGGTTCCACCTTCAGGCTTTGAGCCATATATGATTGGTCTTAAGTCTTTATTACCAACATTGCAGTTATCTCTTTCTATGTAATTAACATTATTTACAGTTGGCTTTTCACCCTTACTATAAATGTTTTCTGCTTCAACATCGTAAATATTATTAGCAATATTCATATTGAAATCTGCACTATAACCTTTATATTTAGCAGTAATAGTATGATTACCCGCTTCTATGTAGCCAACTGTGCTTAAATCAAGTTTTTCTTCACCTTCATAAAATTCTAATTCTTCATTAGGAATTGTAGCAACTTTACTTCCGTTAGCGTCGAAACTAGATACTTCTAATTCATCAAATGTTATAGCTTGTCCTACGAGGTAAGAAGAAGTTAACTCTTTAGTGACTTGAATACTAGTTATTTTTCCTATTTGACTATCAAATTTATAAGAAGTCGTTTTGTTTGCAATAACATTACTTTCTCCATTAATAGTCATTTCTAGAGTTATATCTTTATCTAAATATGAAGAATTTGCTTCAAATTTGATAGTATAACATGCCCAATAATAATCATTTGTACTGTCATCTTGAGTAGTTACTAATTCTTCACCATTGTAATAGTAAGTTTTTCCATTTGAACTTATTCCTTTATACAAGGTTTTACATTCTAATGGTTTATCTTCTTTTCCTTCTACTTTTCGATTAAAGGTAATGCTTGTCACATCACCTTTAACTGCTGTTGCAAATCTCAAATAAGAATTTGTAGCATCATTTCCAGATTGAGCATACATAATTGAGGTTTCAACTGTTGGAGTTACTAC
>CALBGF010000226.1 GCA_937893635.1 uncultured Mollicutes bacterium
ACTTGAAAATGGTATGACATATAGAATTACATGTAATTATTATATTACAGAATCTAACAATCAAAGATTAATGTATAACATTGATAATGCTGATTTTAAAGAAATCGGACCTTCATCTGTCGGATATCACCAAGGCGTTATTGAATGGACAATGCCAAAAGAAGTAGATTGTTTCTCAATCTTTACTCCAGGAGAATCTGGATTTATTGGAACAGTCTATATTAACACTATTACTATTGAACTTATTAGCATTAACTAATTAAATTAAACAAAAAGAGTTGGGTGGATTTCGTCATCCACCTAACTCACTCATTTTGTAGTAAGGAACATGATTATGAAAAAAATATTAAAAGATTTAAAACGTCGTATATCTTTAAATAGAAATCGACTATTAGACCATATATATCAATCAAGCGATGTGTTTACTCAAGGCGGTTCATGGCCAGGAGATTTTGAAGGTCGTGATGTTTTAGCACTAACATCTTTATATTTTGCTTTAGATGGTTATAAAGATGAACAAGAAAGTATTTTGCATCAATTGAAAGATTTATTTAACCATATTCCTGAGCATACTAATAATTATGGCTATTTTGGTGAGCCATTTAATGGAGAATTTGTTGACGAACAACAAGTATCGGGTAATTCTTGGTTTTTAAGATCATTAATTAATTATTATTATATTAGCAAAGATGAAAAGTATTTAAAACAAATACAATCAATTGTGAAACAATTTTTAATTCCAATTGCGCCTTTTTATGACCATTATCCAACTTCAAAAAGAGAAAGAGGCGGAGTGGGTGGAAAGTTAGAAGGCTCATTTATCGATGGCTGGAAGTTATCCACTGATGTGGGATGTGCTTTTATTATGATGGATGGTATGACTAAAGCATATGAAGTAACTAAAGATGAAGAATTAAAGAAAGCTATTAAAAAAATAATCGGAAATTTTTTGACAATTGATTATATTAATTTGGAATGTCAAACACATGCTACATTATCATGTGCAAGAGGTATTTTACGTTTTTATAATTTGACGCAAGATAAAAAATATTTGGATATTGTAGAAAAAATATTTAATAATTATGTTGCTTTAGGTATGACCTATGATTATTCAAACATTAACTGGTTTAAAAGAGAAGATACTTGGACAGAACCATGCTGTGTTATTGATAGCATGATTTTAACAAAAGAGTTATATTTAATTACAAAAGAGAATAAATATTTAGATATGTTTAACCGTATTTATGAAAACTCTATTAGAACTTTCCAACGTAATAATGGAGGAGCGGGATGCTCAACTTGTGCCACTCATACACATTATGAAATGAAAATGTTCTTATACGAAGCATATTTCTGTTGCACTATGCGTTTAGGAGATGGTTTTGGTAATATCGCGGATTTTGCAGTTATTAAAGATAAAGATAATTACATTATTCCATTTGCTTGCGCAACTAGTTATGAAGATGAAGAATGTTCTTTCGATGTTGATGCTGAATTTTATGAAACACATAAAATAATTATTGATGTAAATAAAACAGCTAACAAAAAACTTTTAATACGATTACCAAACAATGCTTTTGTTGAAGGATTAGAAAAAAATGGCGAATTTATTATAATTTCCTTAGCAAACCAAGGCAAAATAGAATTAAATGTTAACATAAACATAATAGATGAAAATAGTTTGAAATTTTATGGAGATATGCTATTAACAAGAAAAGAAGAAAATGTTGAACCTAGTTTTTTAATTGATAATAAAGTATATTCATACATATATAATAGTTCAAAATATACTGAAGAAGAACTAAAAAAGAAGGTACAATATGTTAGATAATTATTTTTTAAAAGCAAAACCAATCTATCCTAATTCACTTATCGAAGAAATGAATGTTTCTTTGTTCTTTGTTAATGATGTTGAAGTTACAAATGTAGCTAAATTGCTAATTGCTGCTAATAATTTATATCGTATTTTTGATAATGGGAATCTTTTAGGATATGGTCCTGCACGAGCGGCGCACGATTACTATCGTGTTGATAGCTATGAACTTAATAAAGGAAAACATCATATTGTCATTGAACATGTTTATTATCATTGTAATAATTATTGTTCGACAAACACAAAGCCTTTTTTGCAATGCGAAATTCTAGAAAACAAAAATATTTTAGCATTTACTGGTAATAATAGCGATTTTAAATGCTTTTTAAATACTACAAGATATCAGCGCGTTACACGTTTATCTTATCAAAGAGCGTTCTCAGAATCTTATCATTTTACCAGCAATTTGATGGATTTTTATAAAGGAATAAGCAATACATTTAAATTGATAAAAACCGATTTAGTAGAAAACAAAAACTTATTAAATCGCAATGTTGATTATCCGAAATTAGAATCACTAACTTTTAAACCTATTGAAGAAGGAACTTTTGTGTATGATGATTCACTTAAGGCATATGATGATCGTTACATGCATAAAGAAAACCTAATGATTTTTCCTAAAGACACTTGGGAAGTAGACCCAAATGAATTTATTTCTAAATTAAAATATAAAGAAGAAAAAATTGAAGCATTAATAGGTGGCACGTTTAAAACATATCGTTTATCTTCTTCTAAAACCGGATTTATTTCTTTTGATATAATTTGTAAAGAAGATAGTGAATTTTATTTTATATTTGATGAGTTAGATTGGAGCAATGGTAAAAGCAAACCGATGGAAATTATTTTCTATCGTAACACTACTCATAATATCATTTCTTATGAATGTAAAAAGGGTAATTACCAACATATTACTATTGAGCCATATACTATGCAATTTATGCGTTTAGTCGTTAAAAAGGGTCATGTAATTGTTAATAATATTTCATTTATTCCATATGAAAATCCTTTAATTGGTGGAATAAAATATGAATTTGAAAATATAAAAATCAAATCAGTAATAGATGCCGCGGTTGCTACATTTGCACAAAATGCCGTCGATATTTTAACAGATTGCCCTAGTAGAGAACGAGCGGGATGGTTATGTGATTCTTATTTCACAGGTAAAAGTGAAACACTAATCACTGGAAAAAATCTAGTGGAACATAATTTTTTAGAAAACTATGCACTTATTGATCAATATAAAACATTACCTAAAGGAATGATACCAATGTGTTATCCAGGCGATCATCCAGATGGAGTATTTATTCCTAATTGGTCATTATGGTATATTTTGGAGTTGAAAAATTATTTAGATAGAACACACGATAATAAACTTGTAGAAATGTCAAAAAACAAAATACATGGTTTATTAGAATATTTTTCTCATTTTGAAAATGAATTAGGATTATTAGAAAATTTAGAAAATTGGGTATTTGTTGAATGGTCTAAAGCTAATGATGATGATTTTATTAAGGGTGTTAACTTTCCATCGAACATGTTATACGCTAGAGCGTTAGAAGATGCATCTATATTATTAGGTGATAATAGTTTATTATTTAAAGCAAAAAAACTCAAAGAAACAATCGAACAATATAGTTTTAACGGCGAATTTTATATTGATAATATGATTAGAAATGATAATAAAGAATTTATTAAGACCGATCATATTACAGAAACATGTCAGTATTATGCCTTTTATTTCCATGTCGCGACAAAAGAAAACCATAAAGAATTGTTTGAAAGAATGGTAACTAAATTTGGACCAACGAGAGATTATGAAAAAACATATCCGAATGTTTATAAATCTAATGTTTTTATTGGTGATTATTTACGCTTAATGATTTTACTTGAATATGGATTAACTAACGAAGTATATAAAGAAACTGTGGATTATTTCTATGGAATGGCTAAAATTACAGGCACATTATGGGAACATGATTCACCAAGTGCTAGTTTAAATCACGGATTAACTAGTAGTATTTTAAATATTATTTGCGGGGCATGTTTTGGATTAATTAGAATTGATTTACAAGATAAAATTATATATATGAATAAAAATCATATAAAAGAAAATTGTATGATTGGAGTCGCAGGAATCGAGATTAAAAACGCTAAAGGAACTATAACTATCAAAGCTCCAGAAGAGTTCGAGATTAAATATTTAGATAAAAACATTTTATAAAACTATGGAACTAGAATTTCATATTGAGCGACTTAATAGATTATTAAAAAGCTTTTATCAATTAACAGGAATACGTATAGTTATTTTTGATATTAATCATCAAGAAATTGCATCATTTCCTAATTGTAATTGTGATTTTTGTAAAGTAATTCAAAACAATAAATATGGTTACAGTTGTTGTAATAAATCTAATACTAAAGCATTCGAACATTGTCTAGAAAGCGATGATTTATATATTTATAATTGCCATGCTGGATTAATAGAAGCTATGATTAATCTAAAAATAGATAACATGATTGTTGGCTTTATCATG
>CALBGF010000227.1 GCA_937893635.1 uncultured Mollicutes bacterium
TGATATTTTTTGCTAAATTTGAAAAAGTTGTTATTAAAATATATGAAAATAATAAAAAAGAATATAAAGCTCTTTTTAGTGGCGAAAATGCATTAAACGAAGCAAAAATATTTGATGATAATGCCTTACTTAATGAAAAGAAAATAAAAGAAAAAACTCATTGGCTTGATGAGCTTGATCAAATTGGTTCCGATGAAGTTGGTGTTGGTGATGTATTTGGTCCCACTGTTGTTGTGGCGTGTTTTACTAGCGCTAAAGACATTGAATTTTTAAAGACTTTAAAAGTTGATGATTCTAAAAAGATGAGCGATCAAAAAATTATGGAAATTGCACCAATTTTAATGGAAAAACTCACTTATTCTTCTATGACTCTTAGTAATCAAAAACTAAACGAAATGATGGAAAAAGGCAATAAAAAACTTGCTTTAGAAGCAAAAATGCATAATCAAACACAAATTAATGTATTAAATAAAATTAATAAATGTGTCCCTGTTTATCTTGATCAATTCCTTAATCCATTTACATATCAAAATTATTTAAAAGATACGCAAATTGTACCAAATTTACATTTTAAAACTAAAGGTGAATCTTATTATCCTTCTATTGCGGCTAGTAGCGTTATAGCGCGTTATATATTTCTTATAAGAATGAAAGAACTTGATGAAAAATATCAAACTCATTTTCCACTTGGTGCTGGAAAAAATGTTGATGAATTTTTGATCTCATTTATTAAAACTCATTCTTTAGAAGAAACTAAAAATATTGTTAAAGCACATTTTGAAAACTTTAAAAAATTAATATAAAGATAATTTATAAAAAAAATCGCTACCACAATTAAGAGTAACGATTATTATTTTATTCTAAATTATCAATTACATCTTGGAAATCTTTAGGAAGAGGCGCGCTAAACGTCATCTTCTTTTTAGTTTTTGGATGAATTAGTATTAGTTTTTCAGCATGAAGTAATTGGCCTTTATCAAATAACAAATGTGATTTAGGACCATATACTGGATCCCCTTCAATTGGATAACCAATATAATTCATATGTACACGAATTTGATGTGTACGTCCTGTTTCTAAGACACAACTAATTAAAGTATATTGATTAAATCTTTTTAAGACATGGAAATGGGTAACCGCTGGTTTTCCATTTTTAACATCCACAGCCATTTTTTGACGGTTATATTTATCTCTTCCTATTGGAGCAATAATTTTGCCGTCTTCTTCTTTTATCACACCTTTTACTAATGCGATATATTCACGGTGTAAAGTATGGTCTTCTAGTTGCTTAGCAAGAAATTCATGGGCGTAATCATTTTTAGCAACAACTAATAAGCCAGTTGTATCTTTATCAATTCGATGGACTATTCCTGGCCTTTTAACGCCATTAATACCACTTAAATTTGTACAATGCGCTAATAAGGCATTAACTAATGTTCCATCTTCATGGCCATTAGAAGGATGCACAACTAAGTCTCTTGGTTTATTAATTACAATAATATCATCATCTTCATAAACAATATCAAGAGGAATATCTTGGGGTGTAGCATCAAGATTTTTAGCTTCCGGAATATTAATAGTTATTTCATCATTTTCTTTAACGCGGTAACTATTTTTCGCCTTTTTATCATTAACAAGAACTTCTCCTTCATCAATTAAACGCATAATAAATTCGCGAGAACGATCCTTGAGTTCTGATACAAGAACTTTATCTAGTCTTAAGCCAATATAATCACTATTCGTTATTAGTAGTTTTTGCTTCATCTTTCTTTTTTCCTTCATTATGTTCATCAATAAGCATTTTAATAATAATGATAATAATTCCAATAACTAACATTGAATCAGCGCCATTAAATACTGGGAATGTTATAAAATCAAACTTTAAGAAATCAATAACGCCATGTGGGTAATAAACAATACGATCAATCATATTACCCATACATCCGCCTAAGACTAAGAAACCGGCGATACGATAAGTAAGTGCAAGTTTCTTATAGTTATAAGCGATATAAGCAATAATACCAATTGAAGCCACGACAGAAATTATGGCAAGAATGATTGGATGATCTTCAAGAAATGACCAGGCTGCGCCCGTATTATAACGTAGTTCTAAAGAAATAAATCCTTTTAAGAACCAATCATTAAATACTCCACCATTAGATTTTAGAAAACTTTCTAAACAAATCTTAGAAACTTGATCCACAATTACACATAGTGGAACAATCCAAATATAAGATTTAAAAAACCAAATTAATCCTTTTTTAATATTTTGCCAAACATTTTTAGACTTATCCATGATTAGTCCTCTTTAATAGCGTCTAAACAACGGTCACATAAATGAACACCATCAACTTCCGTTACATGGTCAACATAATTCCAGCAACGTTCACATTTATGTCCATTATTTTCTTTAACATCAATTGATGATAATTCCATATCATTAGCTAATTTTTCATCGACTAATTCTACTTTAGAAACGATAAATAAACGTTCTTGTTCAACTTTAGAGAATTTATTAAATGCTTCTTTTGTTGCTTCATCTTTAATATTAATCATAACAGAAGCCTCTTGAGCTGAACCAATAACGCCTTCTTGACGTTTTGTTTCAAGTACTTTTAATACTTCACTACGTAATTTAGAAATTAAAGCATATTCTTTTAATAAGCTTTCATCATATTCATGGCTAATAGTTGGATAATCTTCAAGTTGAACAGATTCTTTTTCGTGTCCTGGAATATTTGCATAAACTTCATCCATAGTGAATGGAAGAATTGGAGTTAATAAACGATTTAAAGTATTAACGGCTTTATAAATAACGTTTTGAACTTGTAAACGACGAAGTGATTTTTGATTTTCGCAGTACAAGATATCCTTAGTTAAATCTAGATAGAAACTAGATAAATCACTACTCATAAAGTTAGTAATAGCCATAACCGCACTAGCAAAATCAAATTCATCCATATATTTTATGACATTATTTTTAACTACTTCTAATTTAGTTAAGATATATAAATCCACTCTTTCGAATGTATCTACTTTATCTTTGTTAATATCAAATGGAGCATTTTCACCATTACTTAAGTTACCTAATAAGAATTTAAATGTATTACGAATCTTACGATATGATTCCGATACTTGTTTGATGATTGGTTCACCAATACGAACATCAGAAGTATAATCAATGCTTGCAGCCCAGAGTCTTAATACATCGGCACCATAAACATTCATTAATTTCATTGGGTCAACACCATTACCCTTAGATTTAGACATCTTTTCGCCTTGTGGGTCTAAGATAAATCCATGAGTAACTACTTGTTTATAAGGAGCAACTCCGTTAACAGCGGTAGAAATAATTAAGCTAGAGTTAAACCAACCACGATATTGGTCAGAACCTTCTAAATATAAATCAGCAGGGAATTTAAGTCCTCTTCCTTTTAAAACTGCAACAGAGCTAGATCCAGAATCAAACCAAACATCCATAATATCAGTTTCTTTAGTAAATAAGCCATTTGGACTATGTGGGTTTGTATATCCTTCTGGAAGTAAGTCTTTGGCTTCTTTTTCAAACCAAATATTTGAACCATGTTCACGAACTAATTCAATAACGTGATCAAAGACTTTTTCATCAATGATTGGAGTTTCATCTTCTGCATAGAAAATTGGAAGTGGGACACCCCAAGCACGTTGACGAGAAATACACCAGTCGCCACGATCTTTAATCATATTAGAAATACGAACTTCGCCCCAAGTTGGTTTCCATTTAACACCTTTAATTTCTTCTAAGATTTTTTCTTTAATTGGTTCAATAGAACAGAACCATTGTGGTGTAGCACGGAAAATCAAAGGCTTTTTAGTACGCCAGTCATGTGGATAACTATGGACGATTGGTGAATCTTTTAATAAAGCACCAACATTAGTTAACATTTCAAGAACTTTTTCGTTAGCGTCTTCATAAAACATTCCTTCAAGTTCTTTACCAGCACTTTCCATCATAAATCCTTTTGAATCAACAGGACATAATGGTTCTAAGCCATATTTCTTACCAACGATAAAGTCATCTTCACCATGACCAGGTGCAGTATGTACACATCCGGTACCGGCATCATTAGTAACGTGATCTCCTAAAATAATAATCGAATCACGGTCATATAAAGGATGTTTACAAGTAATATATTCTAAGTCTTTACCTTTAAATTCTTTTATTAATTTAATTGTTTCAAATCCTAGTTCTTCTTTTAAATGTTCTTCAAATTCTTTTAAGAAAACAAATTTACCTTTATTAGTTTCAAACACACCATATGTAAATTCAGGATTTAAACAAATTGCTAAGTTAGCAGGCATAGTCCAAGGAGTTGTTGTCCAAATGATGAAACTTGTATCATTATCAAGTAAGCCTTTTCCGTCTTTAACCTTAAAAGCAACATAAATTGCATGTGACTTAACATCTGCATATTCAATTTCAGCTTCTGCAAGAGCAGATTCGCTACTTGGTGACCAATAAACTGGTTTTAATCCTTTAAAAATATAACCTTTTAAAGCCATATCTTTAAATACTTCAAGTTGTTTAGCTTCATAATCATGTGTTAAAGTCATATAACGATGATCAAAATCGCCCATAACACCTAAACGCTTGATTTGCGCCATTTGTCTTTCAACTTGTTCATGCGCATATTTTTCGCAGTATTTACGGAATTCTGCAAGCGGAGTTGTTTTACGGTTAATACCTTTTTTAGTAATAACATTTTCAATTGGTAAACCATGAGTATCCCATCCTGGAATAAAAGGTGTGTAATAACCTTCCATAGTTTTAAGACGAACAATAAAGTCTTTTAATAACTTATTAAGCATATGTCCACAATGCATATCTCCATTAGCGTATGGAGGGCCATCATGTAACATATATTCGTCCTTACCTTTATTTTTTTCTAACATTTTTTGATATAAATCAATGCTTGACCAATTCTCTAAAATACGTGGTTCTTTTGTTGGCAAATTGCCTCGCATTTCAAAATTAGTACGTGGCATTAATAAAGTCTTTTTTACTTCCATTGTTTTTCCTCCTAAATATAAAAAAAACGTCCTAACATAAGGACGTTATTAAACGCGGTACCACCTTAATTGCTTAAAAATTAAGCCACTTCATTAAGTCTTAACGCGACTAACGTATTATTCTACATATCGAATAATCTCTCCAAAGTGATATGTTTTAAATAATCTTAAATGACCTTGCACCAATCGTCATCTCGCTAATAAGTTAACATTAAAACACGTGTCTTTTTCATCGATTTACGTAAATATTATTAAATAATAATATTCAATTGTCAAGTTTTTCCTAATCTGATATCGCAAATAAGTAGATATTATCTTCCAGTTTTGTTCTTGTACCATTAAGCGAATAAATTACACCAGATAAGAAATCAACAACACGATATTTATCTTTTAACGCTAGCGAGGATAAGTTAACAATGATGCTTTGTTTTAAAAACAAATTACTAGCGATGCTTTCAATTTCATAATATGAAGTGACATTATAAACAATTGGTGCCACTTTTTTTAAATGTTCTTCTTTCTTTTTAGGCGCTTTAAAATAATCGCTATCATTAGAATTTGGTAGTAGCGCCTCTTTTAATATACTTTTTATTGACATATTTTCCTTTAAAAATAATTTTTAAGTGCTCTTAAAGCATTTTTTTCTAATCTCGACACTTGAGCTTGCGAAATAGCAAATTCTTTAGCTATTTCAAATTGTGTTAACCCATCGTAGTATCGCTTTTTAATAATTTTCTTTTCAATACTACTTAAGTGTTTAATCCCCTCCGCTAATGAAAGATGATTACTAATTTTTTCATTAATGAATGGATCCGCACTAATCGTATCAGAAAGTTCTAATGATTCATCAAAATCATTATATAAGGGTTCTGAAAGAGAAGATACATTATTAATAGCTTCTAAAGCTTCAATAACTTCAAAACTAGTTAGGTTAAGAATGCGAGCAATTTCTTCATTTGATGGTTCTTTTTGATATTTTGCAATATACTCTTCTTTTACTTTCATCGCTTGATACGCTCGATCTTTTAATTGACGTGATACGCGTAAAAAAGAATTATCGCGTAGATAACGCTTAATTTCTCCTAAAATCATTGGGACAGCATAAGTTGAAAATTTGACTTCTTGCGTTAAGTCAAAATTATCAATTGCTTTCATCAAACCAATTACTCCAATTTGAAACACGTCATCCATGTTATCAACACGTTTGGAAAATTTATTGACTAGTGATAAAACTAGTTTTAAATTCCCCATAATTAATTCTTCTTTTTTGGAACTATCACCATTACGATAACTAATTAAAAGTTCTCTTGTTTTGCTCGGTGATAAAGCCACTAACTTGCCTGTATCCACTCCCGTTAGAACTACCTTATGTTCAGCCAAGTTTATGACACCTCTATATTAGTGTGTCATTTAACTAGTATTTTAAACCGACTTTCAATTTTTTTAAGATTTTTTTCTCTAACCTTGATATATAACTTTGTGATATTCCTAAGAATTCTGCGACTTCTTTTTGCGTTAATTCTTCTTTGCCATCTAAACCAAAACGAAGTGATAATATCTCTTGTTCTCTTGGTTTTAGTTTGGCAATTTCTTCACGCAAAGAAATGCGTGTTTCTTCATCATAAAGTTCTTTATTAATTTCATTTTCATCGGTTGCTAATATATCTGCGATTAAAAGCTCGTTTCCTTCTTTGTCGCGGTTTAAAGGTTCATCTAAACTCACTTCATTTTTCATACGTGCTTTTTTTCTTAGATACATTAAAATCTCATTATCAATACATCTTGAAGCATAAGTTGCTAGTTTAATATTTTTATCACATTTAAAAGTAGAAATGGCTTTGATTAATCCTAGTGTCCCTATCGATATCAAATCTTCTAATTCGTACATGTTATTTTCATATCTTTTAGCAACATATACCACTAATCGTAAATTATGCTCAATTAGTTTGTTGCGGGCTTCTATTGAGCCTAACTTATAGTCTTGTAAAGCTTGTTCTTCTTCCTCTTTACTTAAAGGAGGTAAAAGATTTTCTGAACCGTTTATATAAAAAACGGAATCATTGATATGGAATAATTTTTTTAAAAAACGAATAATCTTCTTAAACATAATCACACTCCCAAATAGGCATTCAATAAACATTCGCAGCCATAGAAGTTGCGTGAATCGTCAATTAAAGCAATATAAACATTACTTTCTTTTTTGTCATCAAGCATAATACTAGCTTTATAAAGTTTGGTAACGCTTCGGCCTGATATAGTTTCATATTGAATTTCTTCAAAATCTTCAGGTAAGGAAAATGGGAAATAACTTCGTTTGAAAAATATTACCGGTAATCCTTTATATTTTAAGGTGTTACCTGTATCGTAATATCCTTTTACTAAGGCTTTTTCTTCATTAAAACGCAATATAAATTTTATCTTATAGTTGCCCAAATGATAAAGTTGATCTACCAAAATTGAGACAAGTTTTAAGACTAAAAATGATATTGGCACACTGACTAAACTTATTAGGCCATCAACTTCTAAGACTGCTAAAACTAACTTAATAAATCTAACATTTGGTGATAAAAGAGTCATAATAAATGCTTCATAATAATAACTAAATAAATAAGCTATAAAAGGAACTATAAATCGACTCTTAAAGAATAAAATGAACATTATCATTGGAACAAGTATCATTAATAATATTGCTAACCAAGTTGGACAATATAACGTTAATATTGTTGGGGTTACAAAAACAATGAATTTGCATATACCTGAGATTTTTAAACGACTTTCATTTACGGCATTAACAAAGGTAAGCGCAAATAACATCATTAAGATATGAGTAATAATACTTAAATCTAGATAGAAATTCATTTTATCACCGTCTATATTATCTAATATATATAAGTAATAAAATGTCGAATAAAGTGAATTTAGATTTTTAATTAGAATTATCTAATTATGTTTAATACTATATTTTGTGGCTTTACCAATACCACTTATACTAATGTAGCCATTCTTCACAAGTTTACTTAAATGAATATTTGAATTTCTTGGTGATATTTTTAATTCTTTATCAATTATTGATCGAGTAAATAGCCCATTGTTTTTAGCAATATTTAGAATTGCATAATCAATATTATCTAAACTACCATCGTAATTTTCTATGTTTCTATTATAAAGAATTTTTATAAATATATGATTTTTATTTTTAGTATGTTTTTCTATCTTTAAATTATTATTGATGATTTTAGAAAATAAAACTTCTTGGTTAACTAATTCAAAATATGTTTTAAAAAGCGGTATTAATTCTGAATTACTTTTTTCATAATAATCAAAGCAAATATCTATTGGTGATAATTCAATATTGATTGGCACATTTGATTCATAATCATTCGTAGAAAAGATATAATTGATAAGCTCATTTAATATATCTAATGAAATAGGTTTTTTGATTACTGATTGTAAGCTCGCTCTAATTTGATAATTTGGTAATATCTCATAAATATATTTAACTAATTTATCATGTATCTCTATCAATGGGCCATTAAAATTAGTTATATATTTATAGGACAATTTGTTATTTATTTCTTTTTCAGTTATTTTTACTATATTATTAGCGTTTTTAGAAAAAACAAGTTTTCCTAAATCTGTTAAAATCAAGTTGCGGTTTTTATCTTCAGTTAAAATATGTTTTTTGAATAAATAATTAATTAATATTTCATCAGTAATGTTTTTTTGTGTTTGTTTATTGTAAAACTCTTTAAAATTATTTTCTATTGCAAACAAATATTTTAAACTTTCAAAATTTTAATTAAATTTGTATTTTGGTTTTCATTTTGTTCTATCATAACATATCTAGGATACTTCCTATCAACATTTCTAATGTGAATTAAACAATGAAATTCTTTGTAAATATCTTTAACAAATGCAACACTTGGCATACCAGAAATATAAATATTTGTTATTTTGGA
>CALBGF010000228.1 GCA_937893635.1 uncultured Mollicutes bacterium
TAAAAGAATATCCATTCTTTGATGAAGTAAATAATGTGCAAGGTATTATTGACTTATTAATTGTTAAAGATGATGAAATCAAAATTATTGATTATAAAACTAAACATATTGATGATGAGGCATATGTTTTACAATTAAAAACATACGCTAATTATATTCGTCAAAGATTTAATCAACCAATACATATTTATTTATTATCAATAATGGACGCTATAATTGAAGAGAAAGATTTGTAAACGCTTATCATACTAATTTGTTTACAAATAGTCTTTTTATGGTGTAGTATATTAATGGTTGCAACGTAGATTATATAATAATCTAAGTACTCAAGTTGCTTATAAGGATGAAGTTATGAATAAGTATGATGTAATTATTGTCGGTGCGGGTCCAAGTGGCTATATGTGTGCATATGAGCTAAATAAAAAGAACCCGAATTTAAAAGTTTTATTACTTGATAAAGGAAAGGATATTAATACAAGATATTGTCCAGTATTAAACCATCTTATTGAAAGATGTCCTTCTAATAAGGAAGGAGTTATTGGTTGTCACCCATCTTGCTCTATGACTTGTGGTTTTGGTGGCGCTGGTGCTTATAGTGATGGTAAATATAACATTACAACAGAATTTGGTGGCTGGTTAAATGATTATATTTCTGATGAATTGCTACTTGAATTAATTAATTACGCAGATGAGATTAATCTTCAATTTGGAGCAACTTTAGAAATTACTAACCCATATAACGATAAAATTAGAGAAATTGAAAGAAAAGCAATTGGTGCTGGACTTAAATTACTACGCGCTCGAGTAAGACATTTAGGTACAGAACAAAACTTATTAATCTTAAAAAGAATATTCAATTATTTAAATGAACGTATTGATATAAAGATGTCTACTGAAGTAGTAGACTTAATTGTGGAAGATGGCGTATGTAAAGGTGTTATCACTAAAAAAGGCGAAGAGTTCATTGGTGATAATATTGTTTTAGGCTTTGGAAGAGATGGTTCAATCTCATTAGGCCAATTATTAAGTAAATATGGAGTTCCACTTTTAAATAACCAAGTTGATATTGGTGTTCGTGTCGAAACAAGCAATGTTGTCATGGATGAAATTAATGAAAATCTTTATGAAGGTAAGTTTATTTTTACTACTTCAACTGATTTAAAAGTACGTACATTCTGTTCTAATCCATCAGGACACGTTGTTTTAGAAAATGACCATCATGTAATTTTAGCTAATGGCCATTCATATCAAGATAAAAAATTAGGAAGTAGTAATACTAACTTCGCTTTATTAGTATCTCATAAATTCCAAGAACCATTTAATGAACCAAATGATTACGCTTATCAAATTGCAAAACTTGCCAATAAGTTAAGTTGTGGTTCCGTTATTGTTCAAAAATATGGTGACTTGAAAAAAGGAAGAAGAAGTACACCTACTCGTATTCAAGAAGGATTTGTTACTCCAACTTTAAAAGAAGCAGTTCCAGGAGATTTAGCTTTAGTATTATCTTATAAAACAATGAATAGCATTATTGAAATGATTGAAGCTTTAGATAAAGTGACTCCAGGTATTGCAAATGATGATACTCTTCTTTATGGTGTAGAAGCAAAATTTTATAGTGCTAGACCAGAAGTTAATAATGACTTAATGGTTAAGAAAATTAAAAATCTTTATGTAGCGGGAGATGGAGCTGGTATTACTAGAGGCTTATCTCAAGCTAGTGCATGTGGCATATATATTGCAAGAAATATTTTAAAGGAGAATGAAAAATAATGGCTACTACAGTTATTGAAGGTCTTCAATGGGGAGACGAAGGAAAAGGCAAAATTACCGATTATTTAGCAACAAAAAGTGATGTTGTTGTCCGTTATCAAGGCGGAAATAATGCTGGACACACAATTGTTCATGATGGACATAAATTTGCTTTAAGATCTTTACCTAGCGGAATCATTAATAAAAACATTATTAATGTTATTGCGGACGGTGTAGTTTTAAATCCATTTATGTTAATGGATGAAATTAAATATATTAAAGAAAATGGTATTGAAGAATTTAACTTATTTATTTCTGATCGCTGTCATTTAATTATGCCTTATCACCTTGATTTAGATGGTGCTTATGAAGGATTATTAAGTGATGCTAAAATTGGTACAACTAAAAAAGGCATTGGACCTTGCTATATGGATAAGATGGCTCGCCGTGGAATTCGTGCTGGCGATTTATTAGAAAAAGAATTCTTAAAAGAAAGATTAACGGCGGCTTTAGTTGTTAAAAATCTTGAATTAAGATCATTAGGCTTAAAAGAATATGATGTTGATGAATTATATAATTCTTTATTAGAAGTAGGAGAAGTTTTAAAAAATCATATTGTTGATACCACAGTTTTAATTAATAAAGCATATGATGAAGGCAAGAAAATTTTATTTGAAGGTGCGCAAGGATTAATGCTTGATATTGACCGTGGTACATATCCTTATGTTACAAGTAGTTCACCATCAAGTAACTATGTTCCTCAAGGTGCTGGTATCTCTCCTAAAAAGATTGATCGCATCGTTGGTATTGTTAAAGCATATACAACAAGAGTTGGAAATGGACCATTCCCAACAGAATTAGATAATGATTTAGGTAATTTAATTAGAGAAAAAGGTCATGAATATGGTACAGTTACTCATCGTCCACGTCGTGTAGGTTTCCTTGATTTAGTTTTATTAAAAAGAAATGTAATGATGACTGGTGCGACATCAATTGCCTTAACATTATTTGATGTATTATGTGGCATTGGTGATTTAAAAGTTTGTGTTAAATATGAATTAGATGGAAAAGAAATTGATACAATTCCTGCCACTAATAGCGCATATTTACGTGCTAAACCTATTTATGTTGATATGAAAGGCTTTGATTTTAATAAAGATGACATTCATTCATTTGATGATTTACCAAAAGAAGCTCAAGATTATATTAGATTTATTGAAAACTATTTAGGAGTTAAAGTATCTATTTTATCTGTTGGTAGTGACCGTAAAGATACTTTAATTTTAGGTGACTTATAATGATTGATCGTTACGATGATAAAGAAATTTCTAGTTTATTTACTTTAGAAAACCGCTACAACAAATTTCTTGATATCGAATTAGCGGTTATTGAAGCTAATGTTAAATTAGGTAAAATCCCTAATAGTGATTATCAACTAATTAAAGAAAAAGCAAAAGTAGATGTAAATCGTATTAATTATCTAGAAACTATTTATAAACATGATGTAATTGCTTTTACTCGTTCAATAAGCGAAAACTTAGGCGAAGAAAAAAGATGGTTCCATTATGGCTTAACATCCACTGATGTTGTTGATAGTGCGATGTCACTTATTTATAATGAAGCCACGAATAAACTATATCCCACTATTGATAAATTATTAGAAGCATACAAAGAAAAAGCATTAAAATACAAAAACTTAAAATGTGTAGCTAGAACTCATGGTGTACATGGAGAAATTACATCTTTTGGTTTAAAGTTTGCGCGTTTTTATGATGAATTAAAACGTAATAAAGATCGCTTGATAAATGCTCAAAAAGAATTATGTGTAATTAAATTAGAAGGAGCGGTTGGTAATTTCTTAATGACTGATCCAGAAGTTGAAAGCTATGTAGCTCATAAATTTAATTTAGCAACACCACGTATTGCAACTCAAGTTATTGCTCGTGATGTGCACACTAATTATTTAAATGTTATTAGTTTAATAGCAACACACTTAGAGAATGTAGCAGTAGAATTTAGAAATTTATCGCGTACAGAAATTAATGAAGTAAATGAATATTTTTCTAAAGATCAAAAGGGTAGTAGCGCAATGCCGCATAAGCATAATCCAATTGGCTTAGAAAATATCTCAGGGCTAGCAAGACTTGTACGTGGTTATAGTTTTGCAAGTTATGATAATATTTGTTTATATCATGAACGTGATATATCCCATTCATCAAATGAAAGAATTATTTTTCTTGATGCTTTAACACTTATTTCCTATATGTTAAAAAGAATGACAAGAATTATTAATGGTCTTGTTATTAATGAAGATAATATTATCGCTAATATATATAAAACTAAAGGATTATTATATAGCGAGAAAGTATTAACTAAATTAATTGAATCAGGTGTATCAAGAGAAGAAGCATATGATAATGTGCAGGTATGCGCAAACAAAGTATATAATTCTAACTTTACTTTAGATTTTAAAGAAGAATTAAAGAAAAACGATTTTATAAAAGCTCATTTATCTAATGAAGATATTGAAAACATCTTTAATAATACTGATTTCTTAAAGAATGTTCCGTATAT
>CALBGF010000229.1 GCA_937893635.1 uncultured Mollicutes bacterium
ACATTTCTCACTTAAAAAGATTGATATGATTGAATCGCTTAAGAGTGTAGAATAACTTTTAAAAATTGCTAATGTGTATCATTTAGCAATTTTTTTTGTAATTAATTTTGAAGTTTTTATATATAATATAAACATTTTTACTCCATTTCTAGCCAGCAATAATTGCTTTAATTTTTATTTTTTGTTGTTTATAATTTTATTAGTATTAAAGGAGATTTACTCGATGATTAAGATTGCTATTGTTGAAGATGACAAGAATATGTCCGATGAATTAAAGCAATTTATTGTTAGTTATTGTAATGAAAAAAATATTAAAAGTACAATAGAATCTTTTTCATCTGCAGATTTGCTAATTAATACTTTTCGAAGCGATTACGATATTATTTTTATGGACATTGATTTACCAGGCACTGATGGATTAACCGCTACTAAAAAGTTACGAGAACAAAAATCACAAGCCATAATTATTTTTGTAACTAGTTTAGCCCAATATGCTATTGAAGGTTATAAAGTTGATGCCTTTGATTATATTCTTAAACCAGTTTCTCGTTATACATTTGATTTAACACTTAAACGTGCTTTAACTAAACTTGGGGCTTTTGATGCTTCACTTATTGTAGTTATTAATAAAAAAAGTATGAAAAAAATTACAATATCAAGTATTAAATATTTAGAGGTAATCGACCATAAATTAATTTTTCATACCATTGATGGGAATTTTGAAACACGCGGTACATTAAAAGAATATACTAATGTTTTAAAACAATATTCCTTTGCGCTTTGCAATCAATGTTACTTAGTCAATTTAAAGTATATAAGTGAAATAACAAATAATAAGGTAATAATTGATGAAGATGAACTTCCCATATCAAGACCGAAACGAAATGAGTTTTTTGAAGAATTAAACAAATATATTTGTAGCGGAGGTGGTTCAAAATGATTATTTCAGAATTATTTGTATATAAAATCTTATTTGTAATTGAAATATTAATAGCTATGTTTTATTTCTCTTTTCGCTTGAGAAAAAAGAAACACTTTTATTTACGAGCGGCGCTCGTGTCACTAATTTGTATTGGAATATCGGTTGTGTTTCCATTATTTAAATCATTTAGTTATACGTGGTGGTATTCATCAATAATGTTTTTGATTTTATTTTTATGTATTTTATTTGGATTTATGTTTATTCTTGATGTATCTTGGCAAAAAATCTTTTTTATTGGTATAGCCTCATATACTGCTCAACACTTTGCTTATCAAATTTATAGTTTAGTAACTTATATATTTCAAAATAATGAAGTTATATCCGATACTCTATATAGTTCACAAGAAGTAGTATTTACTGTTACACAATTAAAAGTAATATTTGGCTGTGTGATGTTTATTATTTATGCTTTAGTTTATGCCGCGATATACTTATTATTTGTGGATAAGATAAATAAAAATGAAGTAAACATTAGTAATACATCCATTGTTTCTCTTGCGGGATTAATTTTATTAACCGATGTAATATTCAATGCGATTGTAGTTTATACAAATGTTGATAATCAAATAATATCTATTGTTATTTGTTTATATAACATCGTATGTTGTTTGTTAGTGTTATACATTCAGTTTAGTTTAATGAATACTAAGCAATTACGTACAGAATTATTAGTGACAACACAGTTACTAAAAAAATCTGAAGAACAATATAAGCAAAACAAAGAAAACATTTCACTTATTAATATGAAATGTCATGATTTGAAACATCAAATTCATAATTATGATGGAATAAAACAAGTATCAAAAGAAGCAAAAGAAGATATTGAAAAGATGATTGATATTTATGATTCTAATGTTACAACAGGTAATGAGGCATTAGATTTAATACTTACGGAAAAGAGCTTATTATGTCATCAACAAGGCATAAATCTTAAATGCCTCGCTGATTGTTCAAAATTAAATAACATTAGTGATACTGACTTATATTCTTTATTTGGTAACGCCATTGATAATTCTATTGAAGCTGTACTTAAAATTGCTGATAAAGAAAAAAGGACGATTAATTTAATTGTTAGAAATGTTTTTTCATTTGTTTCAATTTCTATTCAAAATTATTATGAAGGTGAATTAGCTTTAGATGAATCGGGTCTCCCAATATCTACTAAATCAGATAAAGATTTACATGGGTATGGATTAAAATCTATTAAATTTATTGTAAATAAATATAACGGTAATTTAAAAATTAATATTGATGAGGATGTATTTACTTTAGGAATATTACTTCCTATTGATAAAAATAATAAATGATTACTTTTTGTTAGTAGTCATTTTTTTTACAGGCTGCGGAATGTACTCTACAAAATACGACAAGAATAAAGCGTTTAGTAAGCGTTTTCATTTAAAATACTTTTGAAGTTTTTGATTGAAAGGCGGATTAATACATGAAAAAAGATTATCAAGAACCAAAAGTAGAAATTAATGACATTTATGTTGAAGATGTAATTTTAGTATCAAAAATTGACGAAAATTTAGATATTACATCATCAAACTATAATGAAGAACTTTAGGAGGCAATTATGAAAAAAGGAATTACTTGTTTGTGTGCTTTAACTTTTGCACTTCTTATTAGTGGAGTTAAATCCGAAAAAAGAAATGATCAATTATTAGAAAGCACTATTGATGAAATTAGTGAAAAAAGTAAAGTAGAGAAAAAAAGCATTAGAAATAATACAAAATCAGCAAGTGAAGATTTTGCTTATTCAAAGATGTATGCGCAATACGCTAAAGATAGTGATAATAATTATTATTTACGTTTTGCTACTGCTTTAAGTGGCAATTTAGGAAATATCACTTATACTCGTTCAATGGAAGGAAAAGAAGATAAGCAATTAGAAGTTACAACTTTATACAAGGGAATAACCGCGAACGAAGAAACAATGTATAATAACGGCTCGGATAATTTTGATTTTAAAATTACAAGCGCTAGTGACTATTATTGGGCTTGTTACACAATTAAATTTAAAAATTATGAAACTTATCATGCCCAAGATATTACTTTAACTCTTAATGTTAATGGAAATGACATTGCTTCAAAAACTACTTCATTAGATAACATTGTTAATGCTAGTGAAACTATTTCGTTAGGTGATTATGCTAAACTAGTTAATAGTGAAAATATTGAACCAGCTACAAAATCATTCTCAGAATGGAAAACATGGGTAAGCAATGTTGTTCAAGGTGGATGTACAGATGGAACAAATTTATATTTTGTATTTAGTAATGGAACTTGTACAAGCGGAAAAGTAATTAAATATGATATCGCTAATAAGACTACCTTAAATACATCAAGTGAGTTTACTTTATCAAGTAGTAGTTTAGGTGATAAAGATGAAGTTGGTAATATTGCTTATGTAAATGGTAAATTATTTATTATAGCAAATAATAGTAAAGTTATTGTTTTAGATGCTTCTACTTTAGAAATCGAAGATAGCGAAGTATCATTTGCTTTACCTAGTGGCGTTACCTCAATGATTCGCGATATTGAATATAATGCTAACTTAAAGAAGTATGTTTTGATGTTAAAAGATGGTTCATTATATTTTTATAATGACAACTATGAATTATTATCATATGATTCTTCAAAAATTTCCTCTTTAACAAGCGGATATAATTTAAGAGCATTAAATGGTGATGAAGATTATATTTATGTTTATGAAAACAAATCTAGTGTTAATGCTTTACCTATTCAAGTATTTGATTGGAATGGTAATTTTGTTTCTAAAATGACTTTAAAAGATATTGCTTTACCAGAAAATGAAACTAACACTAATTATCGTATTCAAAGCTTAGTTCAAGTTGGAAATGATATTTATGTTGGACGTAACTCTTGGGGATGGGGTAGTTGCAGTTTCATTTTGAAAAACACCTTAGATACTAGCAACTTAACATCAACTAAAGTATATAAAAATCTTTCATTAGGTGAATATGTGGAATATCAAACTCAAAAAGAAAAAGAAATTTCATTTAATGTAAGAAATGTAAAAAGCAAATATTCCGAAACATTAACTGTTAATGATCAAGGTGGCACAAATGTATTTGCCGGCATTCAATCAGTATGCACGGATGATAATTATGCTTATTTTACAGTTAATACAAGTGTCAATTATCGTACTTTATTAATTAAATATGACTTGAAAACTCATCAAGAAGTAAAAAGAAATATTCTTATTATTGGAACAAGTAGTAGCTGGAATCCAGATAATGCCAATATTGCTCTTGTAGATGATTATCTATTGTTAGTTAATGGTGAGAATAAACTTATTAAAATTAGTACTGATTCATTAGAACAAGTTGAATTTAATAATAGTTTAACTAATGTTAAAGCCGTTACTTATAATAAAAAATCAAACAAAATAGCAGTAACATCTACAACTGGAAACACCAAGTTTTATGATAAAAACTTTAATTTATTAAACGGATCATTTACTGCTAAAACAGATACTTTACAAACTGTAACTAGTAATGATAGCTATATTTATGTGGTAGATGGTAAAGATAATGCTGATAAAGCAACAATTGATATTTATTCTTGGGATGGAACATTAATTAAAGAAAATATTGAAATTAAGGATAAATCTAGTGATAAAATGTTCATAGATAAAGTAGCAGGTAATTTTAATATTCAATGTATTTTTGAAATTAATAATCGTTTATTTGTTTCTATTTATGATTTTGGAAATAGTAATGCTTCATATATTTATGAAATTACATTTAATAATTAGGTGAGAATATGAAAAAATCAACAAAAAATATAATTAATTTTACGGCGATGGGTATCTTAATTGCTGGCACAATTATTGGAAACATTGTCGCAAATGTGTTTGAAACACAAATTAATAGTTTATTATGCCAACCAATTGTTGATGATACAAATCTTGATGAAACAATTGATGAAGGTCAAAGATTATCAAAACAAATTGTGCAAGAAGGTAGCGTGTTAGTAAGAAATGATAATAATATTTTACCTTTAAGCGTAGACACTAATAAAAAAGTTAATGTATTTGGTCATTCCGCAATTGACTGGTCTTATGGTGGGTTTGGTTCTGGTATGGTTCAACCTGAAAATGATAAAATCTCCACAAATATTGATTTGTTAAAAGCATTAAAAAGATATGGTATTCAATATAATGAAGATTTAATTAGTATGTATAAAAAATACGCAAGCACTAATCGATATAATAAAGATGCTTCAACAATCTTTAAATTATATGAACCAAATATTAATGATAAAAACTATTATAGTGAAGAACTTCTTAAAAATGCTAAAGATTATTCTGATGTAGCAATTGTTGTTGTAACAAGAACTACTGGAGAAGGCGCTGATGTTGATAAGCAAGATAAATATAATGGTGATGGTAAAACTGGTAATTATTTTGCTATATCTAGTGAAGAAGAAGGAATTATTAAATATTGTGTAGAAAATTATAAAAAAACAGTTGTTATTATTAATTCCACTAATGCAATGGAATTAGGTGCATTAGAAAAATTTGATAATCTAGCCTGCCTTATTGTGGGATCAACTGGTACACGTGGTGCGGATGGAATACCTTCTTTAT
>CALBGF010000230.1 GCA_937893635.1 uncultured Mollicutes bacterium
CATTTTCTAAAGTTTTGTTATTTACTTTTCTATCGACTGGCACACTTCCAATATCACTTGGCACCAATTGAATATCATATTCTAAAGACTTGCCATTTATAGTTCTTGTGGTAGGCACCATAAACCCATGTATAACGGCCCATTGCCCACTTTGGCACAATACGGTCATAAATTGTGGTTGTTCTACTCCAAAACCACCACTACCACTAAAAGCAAGTATAAAGTCATCAGTTCCCCAATATGAAATAAACATTGGTAATGGACAAGGCATATTATTAGTATTCTTAGCAGAACGCAATACACATGTAATTGCACGCTTATCTTTATAAGCCTATTCTATCTAATTAATTAATTCACTAGGTTCAATACTCGTATCCCCGTCAGTGCCAACGGATAATTGTAATTCACCAGCATTATTTTCATCAAGCCAAAAGTAAAAAGTAGAATAACTAGTAATATCTCTACCATTTTTATCCTTGTCTGCGCGATCGGCACTGAGCGGCACACGAGTTAAGACATTATTAATTTTGGCATCTATATAAAATTTCCCATCATCTGGCGTAAACCAAGCATAGCCCTCATTTAATGACTATTTCGCCAAATCGACAGAATTACCTTTACTTATTTTAAATAAAGCCATTTGTTCATTTTTCTCCTCTCTGAGTAAGATTTTTTATTCTATAGATATATCACGAATCTTTATTTTTTTTTAATAAAAAAAGACCAAAAAAAAAGTGAGTAGGATATTAATCCTACTCACACGTCTTTCCACATTGTAGTTGCATTAGATTGCGCAAGGGCTAAATCCGCATATATCTAATGAACAACCGTTGTATCTAATTTAAATTTTTCTAATTCTTTATCCGATAAATCTATACCATGTAAAACTTCTCCTTGAGCTGGCTACATACTCATATTAAAAAGAAAAGTTTTACGTTCTGCATCTAATTGATAAAAACGCACTGTGAAAGTTACAGTCCCAGATGAGGCCGTCACTAAACCTTGTATTGACCAAGGAATTAGCATTAAAGGAGTTAAACTTTCATCATCATCTTCATACACATCCACATTATAGTAAGGAACCCAATACAATCCGCTTTCACCGGCTGCATTAACATATTCAATAATACAAACCGTCATAGCCAAATCCATATTGTCAAAATAACGAGGACATCTAAAGTAAATTATTTCTGCGTTATGATCATACTGGACGCTCAAAAATTGAGGGATACTGATCGTCCTAGAATCTAAGTCAATATCAAAGATTTGATCATTTTCTGGGAGTAAATGCACTAACTAAGGGTATCTCTGACCTTTTTCGTCTTCATAATTTTGAATCTGGAGTAATAAATCTTCATAAGATTCAATCTTTGTTAATGCCATAATTCACACCCCTTATCAACCTGCGACAGTAATAGAAATACAATCGTCTACTGTAAAGTTTGTTATATCATTAACGGCTTCACTACCATTAACGGTATTTTTAGCAATACAATAATAGAAACCTTGGCCTGCCAATTCTCCATTTTGTAAAGTAATATGGTCTGGACGGAAAGCTATTAAGCACTTATTACCTTCAATTGTAATACAATTGTCTGTATCTACAATTAAATCATCATTAGAAATTACAAATTTATCGCTTACGCTACCATCTTCATTGTAATCCGCATTAGCTTTACGCCATTCAAAAGTAATACCATCGCCATCGTTAGTATGTAAAATAGCATCTTGATTTACAACAACAGCTTCAAGAATAGCAGTTTGAGAAGCTGTTTTTAATCTTACATTCTTAGAACCAGTGTCTTTTTGCCCAATAGTTACTTCAGGAGCATGCGCAGAGTCAGTAATTCTAAAACTCTAAGATTTAACTTCAGATTTTTCACCATTTCTAGTAGCATATACATCAACTGTAACTGTTGCATCATATAAAGCTCTATCTTCGACAGCTACTGGAGCAATACTATACTCATTAGCGACAGGAGAAGCAACATTAGTTGTTTCTATAGGGGTTTCACCATTCCAAGTATAAACAATAGTATCGCCTACAATACCAGAAGCATCATCAGTTACTCTTGCCGTTTTACCTAAAACAGATAATGTTGCTTGCCCAACACCTTCTGGACCATCTATAAGCAATACATTTTCAGATTGCTTTTCTGGCAATTCTACGGTAAAAGTATCTTTATCTGGACCTGGTATTAAAACCTTTTCTTTAGCAAATCCTTTAGCTTGACCTACTTTATTAATTGCAGTTGCTATATAAATACCAGTAACGTTTTTATCATCTAATCCATTTGGATAAACAACCTTACAATGACTAACTTTTTCATAAAGTCCAGCGTCAAGAACTTCTTGATCGATCGGTTGGTCTTTCATACCAGGAGCAACTGTAAATACAGAATAAGAAGTTACTCCATCAGCCACTGTTTTTACATAATAAAGTTTTTCACCCGAATAAACAGTATCTTCAGTCAATACATATTGAGTACCAATATTAGGACCACTTTCAAGAGTCATTTCATTACCAGTGGACAAATCCTTTCGCTGCCATGTATAAGAAATAATGCCCTCGCCCGTTGCTTGGATTATAAAATCCCTTTGGAGTACAGAATTATTTTCTTCATCAACTATTTTTTCAAGATCAATAGCATCATATTCTACTTCTTTGCCGTCTTCCATGATAGTAAGTTTATAAGTTTTATCAAGATGACGCAAGAATACTGGTGCATCAGCTTCTCCTACTTCGCCTGGTTGTACACTATCACGAAATCTATTAGCAATCATCTAAGAATCATCATAAATAGTTTCTGCAAATTTTCCAGTATCTTTATTCCAAGTAAAATCAAGACCAGGGTTAATAGTAGCTTGCGCAGTTAATGTACTTAAACTAAAATCGAGTTCTTGCTTAGAGTTGAATTTATAAAATCTTACAGAAAATTTAATTGAGCCAGCATTTTTCGTAATAGAATTATTAATCGCCCAACCAAATAACATTTTTCCTGTAGTTTTATATAAAGATATATCTTTTAAATAAGCAACTGAATAACCTCTCTCTGATGGTCCTCCTTTTGATGCAGCTGTTTCCCATTGGATAATAATATGAACCTCGTCAAGAAATAAGTCCATTGCATCTACAAATCGATCAATCGTAAAATAAATAATTTCAGAAATTTGATCGCCCTGAACAGAGATACCATTTTTTCTAAACTCATCTGGCACATTGATTTGACGTGTATTTGCATCAATGTCAAATGTAGGCTCATCTAATGGCAAAATACCATAAATTTCATTCTTGCCTACGATTTCTACGAGAGAATTGAAATATTGATCTAAGGAAGTAATTGCATTATTGCTTTCTTCAGTAAGACCAAGTTCTTTATTCACTTTTTCAAATAAAACTTGGTATAAAGCTTTATTTTCCTTAGTTACTTTCGTAATCACTTTCTTATCATCCTTTCTTTAAAATTAAGAGGAGAAGAATAACTTCTCCTCTTATATATTAATTATTTTATTAAATTATTTATCAACTTCTGTCCATTTATCTAAATCTTTTTCAGAAACATTAATAGAGGTAACTTCTTGTTCACCGTCAGTTAATATTTTTCCCTCATCCGCAGCAAGATAATAAAAAGAAGTATTATAAACGCCAGGAAGTTCTATTGGAGTTTCAATATATCCATTTACGCCTAAATAGCGGAAAAATTTATTTTTAATCATATTTTATCTCCTTTATGCTAAAATACCTTCAACAGTAGCAGTAGCTATAACTTTATCCGCCAAACCAAATTTTAATTGAGTAATAGTTTGATCGCTATAAGGTTGGCCAGCAGAATAATAGTAAGTAATTTTAAAGACATTTGCAAGACTACCGCATCCACCAAATGGGCCATCTCCTACGGCACTCAACTAAGAAGGATTTCCTGAGCTACCAATATAAACTTGAGTTAATGCTTTATGATTTCTGAAAGCGCCACTATCCATAAATATTAAATTACCTGGTAAATATAATGTCTGTAAAGAGAAATTACCAGTAGAAAAGTTAATAGCAAAAGCATTTGCTTCAATTCTTGTAACTCTACTGAAAAACATTTTCTATTCTTCAGCAGACAAATTCTGGATAATATTTGTATAATAAAAACTATTACTTCCGAGCGTAACACTTTCAGCTACAGTACTCATTTCATAATAAACAAGTTTTAAGCATTCTCTAAAAGCATTTTCTTCTATTGTTGCCACTCTATTATTCGTATCTTCAGAATAGAATATATGAGTAATTTTATTTTGTCCAGCGAAACCACCTGCACTAATACCAATAATATCTATGTCATTATAGGTTGTTGGCAAAGTAATTTTACCACTCAATTGAACTCCAGAAGCAACTGAAATATAATATCCACCGTTTCTTTGTGCAAAACTCAAATAATTACTATCAAGAACATTACTATACACAGATTTTTCTTCATATACAGCTATAAATTCATAATCCATAATTGGATGAACATTAGCCATATCTAAAACTCTACTCGGCGCTGTGCGCATTGCCCAACCAGCAAATCCCCAAACACCAGTCAAATCAAGATCGTCTGCTGGTTTAGATGGTAAAATTTTAATTACATTAACAGGATTGGTTCTGCTATATGGCGTTTCTGTTGTACCTAACTCTGTGCCGTCATAATTATAAAATGTAGCTTTATACTTATGTAATTCAAAAACTGCATAAAGAGTTACTACATTATCTACAGCCAATTCTTCAAAATTAATTCCCATCCAAATATCATCATAATAATTATCATCATCACTTTGTTTTGGACTAATAATTACTCCTTCTTTTGTACCATCTTTAGACCATCCATAAAAGTCATAATTATTTTTGCTAGGAACTAATGTGATATTTCTATTAGGGTTAGAAAAATATTCATTATCGCCGGAATAAGCGCGACCTTCACAATGTAATGCTTTTTGGGCTTCATATACTTTAGTTAAACCAGTTACATCATCTACCTAAATATATTTAATAGTATAGTTATTCTAAACTTTAGCTACTCGTATATCTAAAGATGGGTAAAGCACATTATATGTTTGAATCTCAACTTCAGAAATTTCCGTACCATTAGTATTATCTACATAAATTTCACCAGATACATAAGGCATATTTGTATTATATACTGTATCATGGAATTGCGGAGCATCTTCAGAGCCGGCATCTTTCTTAGATTGGACGAATTTGTCAATAATTTCCATAGAAGGAATTTGACTTCCATCTTTATCTGCATTCTTTATGAAAATTAAGCTATTTTTGCGTTTATTTATAAATGTTTCATCCGATGGATCAATTTCTACATACTGATAATGATCGTTCAATTCATAATAAGTAATCGTACCATCTATTACCGCAGCTGTATCTAATAATTCAAATGGAGTCCATTGAACATTTTCTAATCTTAAAGCAAGTCCTGGTTTATTTGTTGGAGTGGTTTTCTTAATCTTACGAGCTAAAGCTGTTTTAACAATTTGATAAGAATCATAGCCTAAACTATCATTTTTAATTTCAATAGTAGATAAAGCTAAATTTTCGGCAGAAATTACATCAATTAATTCAGTAATCGTTTTGCTTCTATCAATAATATTAGTTAAACCATCAATATATAAACCTTTGACTTCTGCATTTTCAGCAACATTATCAGAAATTTTTTCAGTAATGATATTAATTAAATTATAATTAGTATTCAAAGCAAGTGTAGTGACAGTAGACGGTAAGTGCATAATGCTAATAGGAGCACCAATAGCTACTTTACAACCAGTAATATTAGTATTTAATGCTCTAAATTCTTCAATTTTAGCAGAACCACTTATATCAATATTTGCTGAATCTGCCTTAATATTTTTTAAACCTGTCAAAACGACTTTCTTTAAAAGAGTTTTTGCGTTTTCATTTGGAGATTCTGTAGTATCTGCCGAGTCTGCTAATGAAAGCGTAACAGAGTTTTCATTATAATATCCATCATCATCATTACCTAATACTAATTCAGTTAATCTAATACTAGATTGTAATTGAATTTCATCAATATACTTCATATCTAATCCAGAAACTTTAGAGAGATAATTCGCTCCTGGGATATAAACTAATTGTTGAGTAAATGGCACACTAGTTTTATAACCAGCTAACACATTTTCAGGCACTACTGGCAAAATATATTGCATAGTATTAGTAAATTTCTAAGGTACAGTTACCGTAGTATCATCATAATACATAGAAACATATTGAGATAAGAATGGTGTAATTTGATAATAAGGAGTACCATCGAGAGGTAAACATTCAGAAGGATTAGCTCCTAATTTACCAACCTAGAACCCAGATTTCTTTTGTTCATCGGTTAATGTTGTTACATCTAGCCATCTATCACTTGTTGAAGTAGAGTTTGCGCTCGCTCGTAATTTTAATGAAGTAGTACTAGAAGCTCCAGTAGGTGAATAAATATTAGCCTACATTTCACTATCTAAATAATTCATTCTATTACGAATTAAAAGTTGACGGGATAAATCTCTATCACCCTAGCAAGCGTAGAAGAAAGAATTACCATTATCTTGCACCCAATTGCCGGCAGTGTTAATATAGCCATAATCAGTGCCTTTTCCTACCTCTAATGTCGGCAAAATATATTTATACTCAAAATCAGAATTCAATGCAACTAAAGGACGCACTCCTTTACAAGCATAAGAAGTTGTAAAAATTTCTGGCGAACAACGATAAGCTTTTTCAATAAAGTTTTCATTTAAATTCGCTAATCTCATTTGCTGATATTTTTGTTTTATTTCATCAAGAAAACAATATAACAAATTATACCATAATACACTATTTGCCGTTGAGAACGTCTCAGCGCCAGCCGCCGCATTTACAGAAGCATCTACGTCATAATCCCATGTTGGAATACCAGTATTATTAATGCCTAACTGAGTATCAATGTCATAAAAAATTGGGAACCAAATATATTCTCCATCTTTTTCCATTGGACCCCAAGACGCAATCATCATATTCTTACCACGAGAATCATAACAAAGTAAAAGCTCTGTCATAATAAAATATACTAAACAATATTCTTTATTAAGATGTTTATCAAATTCAGAAATAAACTTAGCCCTTCTATATTCTCTCGTATCATAATTATATGTAGTGCCATCAATTACTTTTGGAGGATCAAAAGTATATTTAGCAACTGCTTCTTTATTAGCCTCAATCGGTCCTTGCTCTTTTTGCGCCGTTATTGCAGCTTCAGTATCTTCAATAATTTTTTGTTGTTCTGGAATAGCTGCAGTATTAGTTTCAATATTTGCTTGTAAATCTGCGATTTGATTTTGAATTGACTATTTTTCTTCTTCGGTTAAAGTAGTATCAGTAGCTAACTTAGCCTATAAAGTTTCAATATCCTTGTTCGCAGAATTAATTAAATAATTTAATGTATCAATTTGCGCTTGCGCATCTGCAATTTTTTGTCGATAATTCTTTAATGTATCTCCATATAACAAATTTTCTTCATCAGTATAGCTATTCGCTGCTATATCAACCTCTTGAAACCACTTGTAAAGTTTTTCAATATTCTTATAACGTTTCAAAATCAAACTATTATAATCTGCTTTAGTAGCTTTAGCTTCACTTTGTGCATCAATTAATTTTTCCTATTCTGCAATATTATTTCTATAAACATCTATTCCATTCGCTGCTTCTAATTCATCAATTTGCTTTTGAATTTTCTTCTTTTCGTCTTTATCTTTAGTAGTTTCTAATTTCTCTTCTAAAGCTGTTAACTGAGAATCTAACTCTGGGTTGGCCTCACGAATTTGTTTAATTGAAGCTTTTTCCTATTTAATTTGATCTTCATATGGTTCAATATCATCTTCATATAAAGGTGATTCAATTTTTCCACGAGTTGCAGCTCCTTCGACGCCCGCGTAACAAATATCAAGATTATCATCATCACTATTATATCTATATTCTAAGTGGTCAATAATTTCTAAAATACCCTTGTTATTTAAACGACCCTTATCTTTTTCGCTAAATCCAGTTTGACCTTCGTAAGGGAATTTGAAAGAACAATAGTTGCCTTGATTATCAGCCATTTCCCAACATTCAACAATTTTTTTGAAAGCTTTTCCTCCTGCAAATGGATTGCAGTCTGAGCCTTCAACTTTTTCCATTTTCTTTTTTTCTTCATTATATTTATAAGTGCCGTCATATTTAAATCCATAACTATCATCTGAACCTTTATCTAAGTTCATATTATATCGGCCAATATATTGATAGTCTAAGCCGCCAGAATTATTTTTAACGGCATGGAAAGTTAATACTGGGAAACCTTGAACTGAAGTACGATATGT
>CALBGF010000231.1 GCA_937893635.1 uncultured Mollicutes bacterium
GCAAGTCATGACCCTAAATCTTCCCCATTTGTTTATCTTATTAAAGATTTAAATGATGGAAAAGTTTTATTATATGGTAATGATAGTGGGTATTTTCCTAATGAAACTATGGAACATTTATTTAATAACGTTAAACACATCGACTTAATATCTTTAGATTGTACAGGAGCCTTACAAAAGAAATGGGGCTTAAATAACGGCAGGCATATGAGTTTAGATGTTAATATTATGTTATTTAATGATTTAAAACGACATGGCATAATTGATGAAAAAACAATTAAGGTTTCTAATCATTTTTCACATAATGGTGGAGCAATTTATGATGAAATTGCACCAGTTGCTAAAGAAAATGATGTTATTGTAACTTATGATGGATTAGAAATTGATTTTTAGGAGGAAAAAATATGACTTACATTGAATTTAAAAATGTTTATAAAACATATAAAATGGGTGATATTTCTATTAATGCTTTAAATGATACTAATTTTACGATAGATAAAGGTGAATTAGTGGTAATATTAGGACCAAGTGGAGCAGGAAAAACAACTTGCTTAAATGTTTTAGGTGGTATGGATTCTCCTACTAGTGGCGAAGTGATTGTTGATGGCGTTGATGTAGCTAAATTAACAGGTAAAGATTTAGTTAAATACCGTCGAAATGATATTGGTTTCGTATTTCAATTTTATAACTTAGTACAAAATTTAACTGTTTTAGAAAATGTTGAATTAGCAGTGCAACTATGTAAGGATTCTTATGATCCTACTAAAATTTTGGAAAATGTTGGCTTAAAAGAACGTTTACAAAACTTTCCTTCTCAATTATCAGGTGGTGAACAACAACGTGTTGCTATTGCACGCGCTATTGCAAAAAATCCTAAGATTCTACTTTGTGATGAACCAACTGGTGCTTTAGATTATAAGACTGGTAAACAAATTTTAGCTTTACTTGAACATGAAGCAAGACATTATCATATTACAGTTACTATTATTACCCATAATAGCGCTATTGCGCCAATGGCGGATAAAGTCATTAAATTTAAAAATGGATCAGTGGAAGATGTAATTATTAATGAACATCCAAAGAAAGTCGAGGAGATAGAATGGTAAAAAAGAAGAACCGCCTTGTTACAACATCTCTTCGTGAAATCAAAAACTCTTTTCCAAGATTCTTATCTTTAATGATTATGAGTTTTTTAGGTGTATTTGTTTATTCGGGATTAAAAGCAACTGCACCATTTATGATGAACTCGCTTGATAAGTATTATGATGAAAGAAATGCTTATGATATAAAACTAACATCCACTATCGGATTTGCCAGCGGAGATATTGAAATTGTGCGTGATGTTAAAGGCATAAAAGATATTGAATATTCTAATTATGTTGATGTATCTTTCCATACTCCTAATGATAAAGATTATGTCTTAGTGGTTAATAGTGTCACAAATGATTTAAATTATTTAAAAACAGATTATGATTTATCCACTTTAAAAGATAATGAGTTATTAGTTGAAGAACATTTTTTAGATAAAACAAATTATAAAATTGGAGACACACTAACTTTAAGCAGTGATGAGTTTGTTGATAAGACTTTTACAATTAAAGGAGTAGTGGATAGTCCTTTATATTTTAATAATGCTAATTTAAATAATGATCGTGGTAAAACTAATGTCGGTAATGGAACAATTAATTTTTATAGTTATACAACCTTAAATTCATTTAAAAATGATTATTACAAAAATATTTATTTGACTGTTGATGGGGCAAGTAAATTTGAAACTAATTCCCAAAAATATAATAAAGTAATCCAAAATGTAATGGATTTGATTGAAAATAAAGAAAGTGATATACTTGCAACACGCTTAAATTATGTTAAAAATAATTATGAACAACTAGTTATTGTTAATAAAGTAGTGTGGCAATATTCAATGGGAAGGCAACAAGTGGATAATTACTTAACTAAAAATGGGTTTGCAAATGACGAAGAATTTAAGACTTATTTTGCTAGCCTACAAGAAAGCGATAGTAATTATCAAAGTGCCAAGAAAATTGCAGACACGTTAAAATTACTAGAAGAAAATAAAGATAATTATGAGCAATGTGTTAGTGTGATGGATAGTTTAGGTTTGACTAAAAACGATTTGCCAAAATATATTACAAATCTAAGAAAATCAATGGAAAATGCTAATCTTTTAGTTTATAACCGCTTAAATGATTCAACATATAAAAGTTATGTAGATGATACAAATTCGATTACAAATCTCGCTTATGTATTCCCATTAGTGTTTTATGCCGTGGCTATTTTAGTATCTTTGGTATCTATGAATCGTATGGTTGAAGATGATCGTATGATGCTTGGCACATTTAAGTCATTAGGTTTTTCTAATAGCATGATTTTATTTAAATATATGTTATTTGCCTCTATTGCCACATTAGTGGGTGGTATTATTGGTGTTGGATTAGGAGTAGTAATTATTCCAAGTTTAATTAATAGTATTTATCGCTTATTATTTGATTTACCAAAATTTTATTTAGGATTAAATTTAAAAGATTCATTATTAGGATTCTTTATTGCTTTATTTTGTATATGTGGATCAACTTTCTATACCGTTCATAAAGAACTTAAAGCAAAACCAGCAGAATTACTTCGTCCAAAATCTCCTAAAGCTGGTAAAAAGATTTTCCTTGAACGTTTCACAAAACTTTGGCATAAGATTAAGTTTTCAAATAAAATTACAATTCGTAATATTTCGCGTTACAAAAAGCGTGTCAC
>CALBGF010000232.1 GCA_937893635.1 uncultured Mollicutes bacterium
GTGCCACCATCATACATTGGTTTCCTTGCCATAATGCACCGCCTATCTATTTTTTAATATACTTAAATTATACACCTAAAAAAAATTAAAACAACTTTAATGCTTAAAAAATTTACGCAAAATTAATATATTTTTAAACTTACTTTGTTAAATTGTTTTAATAAAGACATTTTTATTAATTTCGTTCACATAATTAGGAAAAGCACTCAATTTTAATACTTTAAATAAAACTTATTTACATAATTATCATTTGCAAATTTTTCATATTTATAATTTTTTCTTTCCGTATTTAAGAAAAATTGTTATTATGAATTTGTAGATTACTTAATGTCGAAAAAGAAAGGAATAAAAAAATGCAATTTATAACTTGGCTATTAAGTTTTAATGAAAGACATTATAAAGATGCTCAACGCTATCAAAAGAGTGGTTGGTTTGGTCGTACACTTATAATCATTATTTTAAGTGCCTTTAATGTAGGAACGTTGTTTGTAGAAAACTGGTGCTTTGGTGTATTCGATGAAACACTTTTTGGTGGAGTGCTTGCCTTTGTTTTATTTATTGGCTTATTTTTTGGTGTATTAGAAACAAATATTATTTATGCCATCTTTGGCTTTAAAATGTTTATTTCTGGAACATTAGGTTCTTTAGCGGTACGAAAGTTAGATAAAAATAAAAGTATTAATGAAAACGATATAAAAGAAATAAAAGATTATAGCAAATATCGTTATTTTGATTTAGTTATGGGTGTATTTTGTACTTTATTAACTATCGCTTTTGTTGGTTTAGGAATTTTTATTTTTACAAGTAGAATTAATTAAAAAACACTTCTAACGAAGTGTCTTATAAATATTTGCTTTCTTTAAGCATTTGTAATTTGTCATTATCAATGACTTTGATTAAATTAAGTAATAATTTTTTCGTATTATCAAAATCATCTTTATGAACTAAAGAAGTATGGGAATGGAAATATCGACAAGGAATTGATAATGTCATATTAATAATTCCCATTTTTGTTTTATGAATTTCACTAGAATCTGTTCCACCAAATACGCATAAATCGTAGGTATAAGGAATAGATTTTCTTTTTGCTACTTCTTCTACCAAATCAAATAATCCGCGATGTGATATAGATGCCCCATCCATTAACGCTAAAGCAGGACCAGTTCCTAATTTAGAAGGATTATTTTCTGCACCAGGCGTGTCATAACTTTCCGTTACATCAATAGCAAAACCGATATCTGGCTCAACTTTATATGTAGAAGTTTTTGCTCCACGACAGCCAATTTCTTCTTGGGTAGATGCTACAAAAACGATATTTGCCGATATATTTAATCTTTTAATAGTTTTAAATAAATCAATAATAATTGCTACACTAAGACGATTATCAAATGCTTTACCTAAAAGCGTTTTATGATCATTTAAAACACGGAATTTAGTTAAAGGAGTAATTTGGTCACCAATATTTATACCTAAGTCTAAAATATCTTGTTTTGAACTTACTCCCATATCTAAATAAAGCATATCAATTGGTAAAACTTGATTTTTTTGCTCACGTGTTAAGCCATGTGGAGGTTCAGCGCCAATAACACCTACGAATTCTTGATGTTTATGATTAGTAACGACCATTTCTTGCGCTAACAAGACATGACTCCACCAGCCACCTACTGGCTTAAGGCGAATCATGCCATTATCTAAAATAGAATTAACTAAGAATCCTACTTCATCCATATGCGCTGTAAACATGATTAATGGCTTAGATTCATCAGTTTTAAGCTCACAAATTAATGAGCCTAAGTTATCTGTAGTAATATTCGTACAAACATCTTTTAACTCATTTTTAATATAATCACGAACATCATTTTCAAATCCACTTATGCCATTAAGTTCCGTTAATTTTTTTAAAAGTTTAAGCGAATTTTTATTCATTATCGTTTACCTTTTTTAAATGCCAAATTTCATTAGCGTATTCACTAATAGTGCGGTCACTTGAGAAATATCCTGATTGAGCCATATTTATTAAAGCCATCTTGGCCCATTTAGATTTATCTTGATATAATTCTTCGATTAATTTAGAAGCTTCAACATAACTTGCAAAATCTTTTAAGATAAAGTATTCATCGTTATGATACATAACTTCATCAAAAATCATTCTGAAGCGATCTTTATCTTCATCCCATGTGCCATCAGTTAAAGAATCTAAAATACGTTTAATAAATGGATCTTGGTTATAATAATCCCAAGGATTATAAGTGTGCGCATTACGTAATTCATTAACTTCATAATCTTTTAAACCGAATATGACACAGTTTTCATCACCAACACGTTCACTAATTTCCACATTAGCGCCATCTAAAGTACCTAATGTAATTGCGCCATTCATCATAAATTTCATATTTGAAGTACCACTTGCTTCTTTTCCAGCTGTAGAAATTTGTTCACTAACATCCGCAGCAGGAATAATTTTTTCAGCAAGAGTAACACCATAATTTTCAATAAACACTACTTTAATAGATTGACTAATAACTGGATCATTATTAATAACTTTAGCAACCGCTAAAATTAATTCAATAATTTTCTTAGCATAAGCATAACTTGGCGCCGCTTTTGCTCCAAAGATAAATGTATGAGGATACATCTTAAAGTTTGGATCAGTTTTGAGTTTGAAATATAAATAAATGATATGGAAAACATTTAATAATTGACGTTTATAAGCATGTAATCTTTTAATTTGGACATCAAATATTGAATTAACATTAAGTTCAATATGGTTATGTTCTTCCACATATTCCGCTAATTTGATTTTGTTTTCTAATTTGATTTCATAATATCTTGATTTTAAATCTTCATTATCAACATAAGCCATTAACTTTGTTAAATCTTCTGGATTTAATATCCAAGAATCGCCAATGTATTTTGTAACTTCACTAGCCATCTTTGGATTAGCATATAAGAACCAACGACGATGAGTAATACCATTTGTTTTGTTATTAAATTTTTCTGGCATAATTTGATAGAAATCTTTGAATGTTGAGCTTTCAAGAATTTGAGTATGTAAAGCCGCAACACCATTAATACTATAACAAGTTACAAGTGCTAAACTTGTCATATGAATCATACCATCTTTAATAATTGATAAACGATTTTTCATATTATCACTAATATGCATTTCATTTAAATGAATCATAAAGCGACGATTAATTTCTTCAATAATCATATAGCAACGTGGAATTAAATGTTGTACATAATTTATTGGCCATTTTTCTAAAGCTTCTGCCATAACGGTATGGTTTGTATATGCCATTGCGTGAGTTACTTGATACCAAGCATCATCCCAACCATAATTATATTCATCCATTAATAAGCGCATCATTTCTGGAATAGCTAAAATCGGATGTGTATCATTTAATTGGAAGTTATATTTTTCATAGAAATTATCTAATGTACCATAAAGTCTTAAATGTTCACGCATTGCGGATTGTAATCCTGCTGAAACAAGGAAATATTGTTGTCTTAAACGTAAAATACGTCCGTGCTCTGTAGAATCATCTGGATATAA
>CALBGF010000233.1 GCA_937893635.1 uncultured Mollicutes bacterium
GCGAATTACTAAATCATTATTGACAGCACGTGCAAAACTTTGGTCACGCCCAAGTATTTTACTAGCAGCCATTTTCTCACTCCCCTGTGTCACGATATCATTATTTTAAATACAAAATAATACAATTACAAGAAGAGATTTTTGACAAAAATGGTAAAAAATACCAAAATTTATAAAATTTTTTCATAAAATTAAGAAATATTTAGTATTGCTTAAAAAATACATATTTTATTAAAAAATAGTGATATAATCGATAGTTTAAATTTTTAATAAGTTTTTAAATAAAATTAATTATTAAGAAAATTAAAAAAAGCACTTGTAAAATTAAGAAAATTTTAAAACAAATGCTTTTATTTGAATATTTATCAAAAATTATATGGTTTATACCGATTAATTAGATGTTTTTGTCCAGCTTGCCCAATTAGCTTTAGCGGTAGAGGCAATATCGTTAAATGCTACATCGATAGTTTTACTTCCGTTTAATAATGAAGAGAATGGACGATTGCCACCAGTTGACCAAATATCAACTAAGTTACATAAGTATTTTCTATTAGAAGAGAAGTTGGTAAATTTGGTTGTGTATTGTTTTCTTAAATCAATAATACTATTTAAGAAAATATCATTATTTGTTTTAACATCAGCTTTGTATGCTAAGAATCCATGAGCATAATCAGTGAATGTTTGGCATCCATCATCGGAAATAATAGCCTTAATAAAATCTTTAGCTAATGCTGAGTGCTTGCTTGTTTTTGGAATAGCAATATATTGGTCTTCACCAATAATGTAAGATGTATTAGCATATTCCGCTTTTGCTTCTTCTAAAACTGGAGTTTTCATTATTCCTAATTGGAAAGTATCATTATAAGTTCCATTATTTGTATATGATAATGAGTCATTATATAACCAGTCACCATTAAACATCATTGCGGCATAACCATTAATAAATTGTTTTTGAGCTTGACCCGCAGTCATATTATTAGTATCTGGAACATAATAGCCTTTACTACTATTGAATAAGCCTTGCCATTTAGAAGTAGCGGTTTTTAATGAATTATAAGTTGAGTTTTTACTTACATCAAAGTTATCAGCACTTTCATATTTTAAAAATTCTTGAATTGCATCTTTGCCCGCTAATTGAGCCCACCAATCAAAGACGGTATAGTCGAAGTAGTCAGTATTAGTACCAGTATAGATAAATGGTTTTACAGTAGTTGTTCCGTCTGGATCGCCAGCAACAATAACTTTACTAGAATTAATAGTATCACATAATTCTACTAATTCATTATAAGTGGTAGGCACTTTCCAACCATTTGCTTCAAACATTTTTGTGTTGTAGAATATGCCACCAATCGCGGAAACAAATGGAAGACGGTAACATTTCTTTTCACCATTGCTCTTAGTGAAATAAATAGAATCTTTATATTCATCAGCGACTTTATCTTTTACACTTACACCATCGACAGTTTCATTTAATAAGTCATCTAATTCTAAAAATTGTCCTGATGCAGCATTATATTTCCAGTTACTTCCTACAGAAATATATAAATCATCAGTGTTATTTTTAGATGCTAGATTTTTAGAAATAAGGCTTTCTGATTCATATATAGCAGTGATATTAACTTTAACTCCTTCATGTGTTTCTTGGAATTTTTCTGCAATTTTGTTAATCCATTCTTCACCATAACTAGCTTTGATACAAACAATATTTAATGTGTTTGCGTCAGTTTGATTGTTGTCACAACCAGTAGCGCCAAAAGCAAGTATGGAAGTTACAACCATTGCAGGTAATAGTTTTTTAAGTTTCATAATACCAAAATCTCCTTTTTTAACTTTGTGAATTAATATAAAACTATTGTAAGCGTTTTATTTATAGAAAGTCAATAGATTTGTAAAATGATATACTAGTTTAAATTTCCAAATATTTCTATTTTTTCACAAACTAAAAAAATAGTTGTTTTTTATAACCGTTATCATTTATAATGTAGTTGATAGAGGTGACTAGTATGCCAAAACTAAACAAAAAAATATTGTCTTTATTGGTAGCTGTATCATCGCTTGTTGCTTGTTCAAGTAATAATATTACTAATAACATTGCAGCAGGAGAAGATATTAACCTATTAGATAATGTGGAATTCGATTATGATAATGCCTTCTTTGATGATTTTTCTAATGGAGTATCAAGTGATAATTGGTACATTGGAAAACAAGCATGGGGAGGTAGTAATGGTGGTGTAGTCCCTAATAATATTAAATACACTGATGATGGAACGCTTGTTATCACTGGTAATGGTAAATATTATTTAGATGGCGATATTAAAGGCGTTGGTGATGTTAAAGATGGCCGTTATACTGGCGGAGCTTTAATATCTAAATTTATGGTTCAACCTGGAAGATACGAAATTAAAATGAAAGTTTTACCACGTGTTGGTGCTTGTACAGCTTTCTGGACTTTTGCTTATGATGTTGATGACGCTAGTAACCATGAAATAGATATTGAATTACCAGGTGGACATCGTAGTGATAATATTTCATTTAGTAATGTGCTCAATACTAACTATATAAAAGAAAACCTTAATCAATCACAAGATATAAAAGTAAAAGAAACATTTTCTTCTCCAGATGAAATTTATTTCAATGATGGTGAATGGCATACATTTGGATTTGATTGGTATACTGATCCAGAATGTGTTGTTTATTATGTGGATGGCAAAATTAGTGCAATATCTAATGTATTTGTTCCAAATAAGCAAGCACGTCTTTGGGTGGGATGCTGGTTCCCAGTAACATCTGCTTTCGTAGGAAGCGCTGATTTTGAAACAGATAATATGTATGTTGATTATGTAAAGTATATTCCATTTAAGAATCAACCATATGAAGAGTTTACCCCTCCTATTAGTGGTTATGCATTTGATGCAGAATATCCGACAAGTCCGATTTCTACTCCAACAATAAATAAGATAAGCAATGGAACGTTTGAAAAATTAAAATATAATACTTCACAAATTGGTGGATGGCGCTTAACAAAAAGAGTAAGTGAAGAAAAAGATATCTCCGAAATTGTAAAAATAGTCGATGATCAAGGATATGAAGATTCTAAAGCTCTAAGTGTTAGTGATGGTGCGATTGTCTACCAACTTATTGATTCAGTATATCACGGTTTTAAACATGATTTCTCTTTCTATGCAAAAGGAAATGGCAAAGTGACAATTAGATATTATGGAGTTACAACTTCCGAAATCTTATTATCAAAAACTGTTGAAGTAAATAGTGATGAACTTCAAAAATATCATTTAGATTTAGAAGCTCCAGAAAATAGTCAAACTATTCGTATTAACTTAGAAAGTTCTACCGGTAATAGCTTAATTGTTGATAATTTTGAGTTGTATTTGAAAGGAGACACTTATGGAAAATAATGATCTTATCCCATGTGTGGAAGAAAAAAAGCCTAAAAAGAAAATAACTAAAAAACGCAAAAAAGAATTAATTTTCGTTGCTGTTATGCTTTTTTATCCGGTGTTACAATTTTTGTCAACTTGGATATTTGTTAATTCTTATTCGATCATAATGGCTTTTGAAAATATTTCCTTAGAAGGTAATGTTACTTTTGCTGGTTTAGATAATTTTATTCAAGTTATCAAAGGCTTAATTGATCCAAACATTGGTGCTGTAACATTAGCCAATGGTACTAAAATACCATATAACTTAATGATTGTGCTTAATTCACTTGGATATGGGTTAATAGCAATATTCATAAGCCTTCCTTTAGCACTTATTTGTTCTTATTTCTTATCTAAGAAAATGCCTTTTGCTAATGTATTTAGAGTTATATTCTTTTTACCAAATATTATTTCTACTGTAGCGCTTGTTTACGCATTTAGAATGCAAACACTTGATTCTAGTGCAGGTATTCTTTATCACTTTTTAGCAGGATTAGGCCTAAAATTTGAAACATGGCCAAGTACTACAGTAATTGTTTTTGTCTATTGTATTTGGGCAGGACTAGGTTATAACGTTTTACTTTTGTCTGGTGCAATTGGAAGAATTCCAAAGGAATTGTTTGAATCAGCACAAATGGATGGAGCAAGTTCATTTAAAGAATTTACTAAAATTATGATTCCGATGATTTGGCCAACAGTTGTAACACTAATTGTAGTTGGTTTAACAAGTATTCTTACATTATATTTGCAACCAGTTTTATTCAATCTTAATAATAATGAAACTATTGCTGGAACCATATTTAATGGTGTTAGCGGTGGAGCAGCAAGTAAAACACAATATCCATATTATGCAGCATTTGGATTATTGTTCTCGTTTGTTCTTGCCCCAGTTATCTTATATATTCGTAAAGTAATCTCGAGAAAATTCTCGGATACTGATTGCTAGGAGGGTGTGTTTATGGAACAAGTACAAAATGTAAATACAAAAAAACATCGTCGTAGCCCGATATTATCAGTAGGCGTTTGGATTGCTTTTGCTATTTTTATTCTTTATTCATTGTCTTTGTTGTTTCCATTTGTGTGGATGTTATTAAATTCTTTCCGTAGTGTAGAAGAATGGCGCCATTTAACAACCATTAAAGAGTATTGGAGTTTTCCAACAGAATGGGATTTTACTAATTACATCACGATTATCAATAAAAGCGTGAATGGTGATAACATTTTATCAATGATCTTTTATTCCGTACTTTTAACAGTTTTAGGAACAATAGTTAATGTATTCTTCTCTGCTTGTGCTGCTTATGTGGTAGCAAAATATGAATTCCCAGGCAAAAAAATATTATATGCTTTAGCAATATTTGCGATGGTGGTACCAATTGTAGGTACATTACCAGCTCAAGTTAAATTTATGGAATTCTTACATTTAGAAGATTCAGTTATTGGTGTTTTATTCTTATATTCTGGAGCGTTTGGATTTAACTTTATTTTACTTCATTCATCATTCGAAAGTGTCTCTTGGACATATGCTGAAGCAGCTCAAATGGATGGAGCAAGCCATTTCTCAATTTTCTTTAAAGTAATGATACCAATGTGTCGTGGACCAATTATTTCTTGCTGTATTTTACAAGCTATTACATTATGGAATGATTATTCCACTCCATTCTTATTTATGAATTCTCATAAGACTCTAGCGGTAGGATTACAAGCTATTCAATCAGAACTAGAATTAGGCGGAGAATATCCACTTATTTTTGCCGCAATGATCATTAGTATTCTTCCAGTATTGATTTTATATTGTGCTTTCCAAAAGAAGATTATTGAGAACACAGTAGCAGGGGGGTTGAAAGGATAATATGAATATAAAAGTATTTATTTTAGCTAGCCTTTGCTTAGTTGGACTTACGAGCTGTAATAATTCTAGTAATGAATTATCTTTTGAAAAAAATGAATATAGCATCTATAGTGGTGAAGCAATTAAAGTTGAACAAAATTATTCTAATGTTAAATATGAAATTGTTGGTAATAACACCTATAATGTGAAATTAAATGTAAAAACAGGTGTATTTACATTTGAAGATGATATTCCTAATTATGCACAAGTAATGTGTGTTGCTAAATATAAAAGTATGACAACTGAACCAGTTGTAGTTACTTTATTGCATGATTATGAAGTTGCGGAAATTACTTTTGATAATTTATCTAGTTATATTGTAGATGGTGAATTTGTAACCGCAACAGCATCTCTTCCTTACGCTATGACATATTCTTTAAAAGAAAATGTTCCGGGTATAAGTATTGATTCATCAAGTGGTAAAATTAAATTTACTGAAAAAGTTAAAAATAAAACACCTTTTGTTGTTGTGGCTCAAACACATAATAATGCAAAAAGCGAAAAAACATTTTATAGTTTAACAGAAAATTTTGCTTCGGTAATTAATAACCGCCAAGTCGTGGAAAGAAATAGTAATGGAGTAGCAACATTTAAACTAGATTTCTCAAAATGCGTGGAAATAAAAGAACAAGACATTTTGGGCTTAGCAAATGAACAAAATACTCTTATTGATAAAAGCAATTATTCTTACAATATTGATAACGCGACATTAACAATTAAATCATCATATTTAAATAATTTATATGATGGAGTTAATGGTTTGAAAATTATTACAAGCTTAAACGCTGTTGCAATTGATGTAGAAATAGCAACTAAGTTTATTTATACTGCTGAAGATTTGGCTTCTATAAATGATAGTGAAGCATCTTTATCTGGTTATTATATCTTAATGAATGATATCGATTTAACAGATTATTTATCCCAAAAAGAATTAGGATGGACACCAATTGGAGGATACCAAGATGTTGTTGATCCTAATATTGCTACTAAATATGCATTTAAAGGAACTTTTGATGGTGATGGACATGTTATTTATAATATGCACGCTAACAGAAAAGATGAAAAATCATTTAATGCTGGTTTATTTGGATATTTAACAAGTTCAGCGATTATTAAAAATCTTGGAGTTACTGGCACATTAAATGTATCTTCATATTCCGGTGGCTTAGTAGGTTCTAATTCGGGAACAATTTCTAATTGCTGGGCTGATGTCGACGTTAATGTTTATACCGGAGAAGATGTTTATCGTTATGTTGGAGGCTTAGTAGGTAACAATTTTGGTACTATTTCAAATTGTTATTCGATGGGTGAAGTACTTTGTGATAGTTATTATGGAGCATTCGTTGGTTATAATGGTGGAGAAATTATTAATTGTTATGCTTTATCATTAACAAGTTTAAATAAGTTTGTTGGTTTTGGACTTGTTGATGAATCTTGTGTTTTATTTAATAATGAAACTTTATTCAAACAATTTGATTTTAGTAAAGTGTTTACTGATAATATTTGGGAATGTAATAAAGATGAATTACCAGTATTAGTGCCACAAATTGTCTATTATTCAATTACAAAAATGGCGATTAAAAAAGATGTCCTTGATAATACTTATTATGAAGGAGATAATATCACATTCGATGTAGATATTTTCCCGAAATCTTTAGAAAATATTTATAAACAAAATGTACAATATAGTTTAGTTAAAAATGGTGGAGCGCATTTTGAAGGAAATGTACTTCATACACTTAATGCTATAAATAATAAACTAGAAATTAAAGCTACTTTAGATATTGATGGAGTCAAATTTGAAGACCTAATTGAAATTATATTAGTTAAACATGCTGAGCAAATAATTATTTCTTATGACACTGATACCTTATATACTGGACAAACTTATGAATTAGAAGTGAAAATTTTACCAAGTGGTTCAGTAGGTTCGCTTGTATTTTATGCTAAAACAAGTGACACTCAAGGACTTCGCATAGAAAATAATAAGATTATCATTTCCGAAAACGCAACCATTAGTGAAATTAGTGTCTATGCATGTGATTTAAATACGGGCTTAAGGTCAAATCAATTAACATTTAAAGTTAAGAAAGCTCTTAATTTAACGCCAGTTGCTTTATATAGTAATGAAGATGCCATAGTGGAATTAGCTAATGTTACTAAAGTAGAAGTAGATAATAAAGTAGTGCCTTTTGAAAAAATAAATAATGGTATTAAAATTAGTAAAAATAATTTTAAAACAAATACTCAAGCGGTAGTGGTAATTACCACAATAGATAATGCTTATCGTATGTTAGTTACTTCCTATGCCCATACACAATATAATAAAGAATATGTCTTAAAAAATTATCAAAATGTTATTGAAATTGGAAGCGTACAAGATTTCTATAAATATTTTAATCTTTCTAATAGTAATGAAAAAATTTCAAAACAAGAAAACTATGACAAAGTATTCTTGATTACTAACGATTTAGATTTTAATGGCGCTAGTATATGCGGAATTGGTGTTAGTGGCGATAATCAATTACCTTTTAGTGGCAAAATATTTGGATTAGGTCACACAATTTCTAATTTTAAAATAACAAAAAATGAAACAAGTTTATTTGAAGATTCAAATACTAGCCAATATGGCGTAGGTTTATTTTCAGTATTTAGTGGTGAAATATACGATTTAAATATCAAAAATGTGCAAGTAGAAGGAAAAAACTTTGTTGGTGGATTAGTGGGAATTATGGCTGATGGAGTTATTGAAAATTGTCACATTTATAACAATATAAATGACATTACCGCCAGCGGATACATTGAATCTCAAGACGAAGTTTATGTAGCGGGTCTAGTGGGCAAAAAATTTAAAGGCATGGTTTTAGGATGTACTTATAACTATGCTAATACAAATGTGATAGGAGAAATAAAATAATGGTAAAAGAAGCAGTAGGGTGCGATCAAAGTTATGCTCGTACAGTAAACAATGAATTAGTAATACAAAAGTTGCGTGAGTCAGATTATTCTGCAACAGACTTAGCTAGAGAATTAGATTTGTCTCATGCAGCAATATCCTCGATATTAAAAGGATTAGTCAATGATCGAATTATTAAAGCCTCATATTCAAGTTCAACCGCTGGAAAAGGAAGAAAAAGAGTATTTTATTCTTTAAATGAAGCGTATGGACTTATTATTGTTGTGTCTTTATCTAATAATCGTTATCAAATAATTATTTCTAATATTCGTGAAGAAATATTATTAGAAGAAGAAAAAGAAATTGATAAATATGATGTAGCTATAATGTATGAAATTGTATTAAGAATAAAAGATATTTTAATGAAAAATGAATATCGTGATATTCCATTAAGAAATATCATCATCGCAGTGCCAGGTAGAGTAAATGCTATAACTGGAGAATTACAATTATCAAAGCACTTTGACACCGATTTATTTGATGGTAAGAATAGCATTAAAAATATCTTTAAAAAATATTTTGATGTTCCAATTACTTTAGATAATGATATCAACTTATCAATAATTGGAGAAATGAAATGTGGTTGCTTAAAATCAACAAATAATGCGATGCTTGTTTATATTGATAATGGTATTGGTGGAGCGCTTATTATTGGTGGGAAATTCTATGGCGGGGACTTAGGATATGCTGGAGAATTAGGATTAATGCATGCAACATTTCATGGCAAAGAAAGTTACTTGGATGAATTTGCTTCTTTACGTAGTATTAAAGAATATGCTCAAAGTAAATATAATCATCCATTTGTGGTTAAAGATTTAATAAAAGAATATCAAAAGAAAGAAGATTTATATCAATACATCAATGAAACTGCTCATTTAGTAGGGCAAAAGATACGTGATGTCATTGAATTACTTAATGTTTCACAAATTGTAATTTCTGGGCGTGTAACACTGCTTGGCGATGATTATTTAGAAGCAATTAATCAAGAAGTCCGTAAATCAAAAAATATAGCAAAAGTTGAATTTTCTAAATTATCGAAAAAATCCATTCTAATTGGTGCGATTTCTAAATCAGTAGATCAATCAATACCACTTATGACTGGTAGTATAAAAATTTAAGAAAGGATGTGTCATTATGGCAAGTATAAGCTTAAAAAATGTAACAAAAATTTATAAAGGCAATGTCAAGGCAGTCAGCAATTTTACAATGGATATTGAAGATGGTGAATTCATTGTATTTGTTGGACCTTCGGGTTGTGGTAAATCAACAACTCTTCGTATGATTGCCGGATTAGAAGACATCAGTAGCGGTGAATTATATATTAATGGTGAATATATGAATGATGTTGAACCCAAAGATCGCGATTTAGCAATGGTTTTCCAAAACTATGCTTTATATCCATATTTAACTGTTTATGACAATATTGCTTTTGGTTTAAAACTTCGTAAAGTACCAAAAGAAGAAATAAAAACTAAAGTACATGAAGTAGCAAAAATATTAGGTATTGAAGAATATCTTGACCGTAAACCTAAGGCTTTGTCTGGTGGACAAAGACAACGTGTAGCTTTAGGAAGAGCGATTGTTCGTGATGCTAAAGTATATTTGTTTGATGAACCATTAAGTAACTTAGATGCTAAACTTCGTGGTGCAATGCGTGTGGAAATTATTCGTTTATATGAAAAATTGAAAACAACATTTATTTATGTTACACATGACCAAGTTGAAGCTATGACAATGGGAACAAGAATTGTTGTTATGAAAGATGGTATTATTCAACAAATTGATACACCAACAAATTTATATGACCATCCAAACAATAAATTCGTTGCGGGATTTATTGGTACTCCACCAATGAATTTTTTCCAAGTAAAGTATGAAAATGACGCAATTACTTTAGAAAATGGCTTGCAAATTAAGTTGAATCGTACTTTAAATGCTGCACATGGAAAATTCTATAAAGCAAAAATTAAGGAAGAGGAAGAGCGACTAGAACAATTACAAAACATTACTTTTAATGGAAATGAACAAACTCGTCAAAAATTTATTGCCGCTCGAGAAAAAGAACTAGAAGAATCTAAGAAAAAGTTAGATTACTATAAAGAAAATTTAAAGAATCCACATCAAATGATTATGGGTATACGTAGTGAAAATATCCATATTGCAAGTAAAGATGAAAATTATATCAAAGCTCGTGTAGGTGTTGTGGAGTCATTAGGTAGTGAAAGTTTAGTATATCTTAAACTAAATTTAGATGATGTTGAAGTAAATTTAAGAGGACATAACAACGAATTTGTTATGAAGATACAAGGACGTTCTAATTACCATTTTGGTGATATTGTCAAAATTGCTCTTGATGAAAAGAGTTTCCACTTATTTGATGAATTAACAGAAGATAATATATTGAAAAAATAAATAAAGGAGTAACACACAATGAAAAAGATTAAATATGCATTATTTATGATTATGGCGTTAAGTTTAATGGGATGTAATAATGATAATTCATCCTCGTCTTTAAAACCTAGCACAAGCGATACTATTAGTGAGAGTAATTCAAGTAGTGCTACTAAACCAACATTAATTGGTATTAGTATTGAAGATTATCCTTTAAAAACAGAATATGAGGTTAATGAAGAATTAGACATTGCTGGAATGACAATTAAACTTAATTATAGTAATCAAACAAATGAAGTAATTGATGTAATAATGAGTATGGTTACTAATCCAGATATGACTACAACAGGTGAGAAAACAGTAACGATAACTTATCTTGGTTTTACTGCGTCTTATAAAATTACTATTAAAAATGCTAGTGTAAAAAAAGAAAAACCAACAATTAACTTCTTAGTTGATGAGAAGCCATTTGAAAACGGAACACAATTTGAAATTGGTAGTGTTAAAGATATTGTTGTTAATATTCCAGAATTAACTAGCGGTGAATATGAAATTTTCTATACCAAAGATGAAGGAAAAACCAATTTAGGCTCAATTGCGCCAACAGAAATTGGAAAATACGCTATTAATGTTAAAACATTCGAAACCTCTAAATATGAAGCAAGTGAA
>CALBGF010000234.1 GCA_937893635.1 uncultured Mollicutes bacterium
TTTTTCTCAACAAATCCATAATAAGTACCTTTATAATTTATTTCACTTTTGGGATAACTCGTAAAATCACGGACACTTGTTTCATATATTATCGCATCCGTGTAACTATTTATTTTTTCTAATTCTACTTTTTTAGTTTTAAATTTAGTTTTATCAATAATAACCGATTTTCCTTTATTTAATGTACAAGCAATAGAGTAAGGATCTAAAGTTACAATTTTTTCTCCGTTTTGATGAATCTCATATAAATATGATTTTTTATCAAAAAAGCCATAAAATTTTCCATAAAACACACCATTATCTTCTCTTTTTAAAGCAAAGATTTTTTGAGTATTATCGTAGTCAATTATAACATTGATAGCGTACGCTAAAGGAGCAAAAACTTTAAAAATGACATATTCATCAATGCATGTGGCACCTAAATCATTTTCTTGATAGTTAAATTTTATGTCAAAACTAGGATCATCCACTAAATCAGTCATATTAATTTCATGGATTTTTTCATCTAATTCTAATTGGTAATGATGACCTAAGATGATTTCTCCATCTAAATCAATATATAATCTATTTTCATAGTTACTAGTTTGTCTTATTTTTATATTTTCGTTATCACACTTTACACTAAAAGAAGCAATGGGACTATTTAATCCCATTACTTCGATGGTATAAAAATTTATAAATTTTACACTAATCATATTCTAACTATTCTCTCCATTACCATCATTGATATTTTTTTCTTCTTCAGTTTCCACTCTTCGAATCACTTTTGCACCTTTAGAACTAGTAGATCCTGGCATTGTTTTTTCAATAACTCCTTCTTCTTGAAGGCGGTTATAGAAGCCTCGAGCGGTTGAGAAATTAGCGTGACATAAATCCATAATTGCACTTATAGAAACTGTTTCACGCGCCATTACTAAGGATTTAAGATTTTGATAACGTTCTTCATCAGAATTATATTCGCCACTACCACCATCTGAAGAAATAAATGTTGGACCGGTTGCCGAACGATCTCTTAAATCTAAGAAATCTGGATTATAATTAACTGGGTAATGTTCTTTTAAGAAGGCCACAACTTTCATAATTTCTTTACGATCAACGTAAGGTGTTTGAATACGTAAGAAACCTTGACCACGAGTAACGGAAACACAATCTAATAAGCAGTCACCATTACCTTGTAAACGTTCCGCACCACTTTGGCCTAAGATAGTTGTAGAGTTAGCTAATGATGATACCATTAACGCTACCTTAACCGCTAAGTTTGCTTTTAAAGTACCAGTGACAACATCCGCAGAAGGACGTTGAGTGGCAATACAAATATGAATACCAGCCGAACGAGCTTTTTGGGCTAAACGAATAATTGGTTTTTCAATATCGGCTAAAGCAGAAACTAAATCATTATATTCATCAATAATAATAACAATATAAGGAAGAATATCTTTTCCTTCTTCTTTCATTGACTCATTATATTGTTTTAAGTCAGTGAAGCAACCTTCCGCTAATAAAGTATAACGGTTTTCCATTTCTTTAATCATTTTATTTAAAGCTACACGTGCTTCTAATGGTTCAGTAATAATTGGGCAATATAAATGCGGACAATCACGATAATAATTAAATTCTACTTGTTTTGGATCAACAATTAAGAATTTTACTTCATCCGGTGTTTGACGCATCATTAATGATAAAATAAATGAATGTAAGAATACGGATTTGCCAGATCCAGAAGTACCAGCCACAAGCATATGTGGGAACTTTGTCATTGTTTCATAAACTACTTTACCAGAAATATCTTTACCAAATGGTATCAAAAGAGGTTTATCATTTTTATCTTTAATATCATATAAAACTTCTTTTAATGTAACCATATCTATTTTTTCATTTGGAACTTCTAAGCCTGATGTTGTATGACCTAAAACAACTTTTGTAAAACGTGGGAATACTCCGCCTAAACGAATAGCAACGTTATCAATAACTTTTTGAATTGAGTTAACTGAAGTTGTGGCGTCTAATTTAATATCAAATCTTGTAACAGATGGTCCGACTGTATATGTATCAACAGACGCACCAATGTTAAAGTCTTTAAATGTTTGGTTAATAGCTTCTTTTCTTTCTTCCGCCACAGTGGCGTTATACGATTTCATTGATCTACCATTTGCATCCGCTAATAAATCAAGACTTGGATAAATATATTCTGAACGTGGAGTACTTACACGTGCTAATGTTTTTTGCGGTTCTACTTTCTTTTCAAAAGATATAGAAGCGGCCGGTGTCGGTTTATTAAATGCTACACTTGTATTTAGTGTTTGATTAGGTGTAGGTGTCTCATTAATAGTTTCTTCTTTCTTAACATCTTCTTTGGGTTCAATATCATCAGCAAATAACTGATTAATAGGTGTAGGAGTAACTGGCATCTCTTTTTTTGGTGTCAGGGTTGATTCATTCTTATCAGTCAAATCACTAATAGACACTTTTTGTGGACGATTAGGTGAATTATTAATTACTTGATAATTATCTTCTTTCTTGATAGTAGGAGAGACATTGTTATCGTTAGAATGAATACGTGAAGATAATGAAGATATTTCTTGATCTAGTTTTGCATTTTCTTCTTGTTCTATTTTTAGTTTTAATTCACGTTCTTCTTTTTCTTGTTCTTCTTGTTTTAAACGTTCTAGAACTTTTTCTTTATGTTTTTTCTTTGCTTCTTTCGATTTAGCAATAATTTTTAAAACTAATTTTGCAAATGTTAAATATAAGCCCACAAGCATAAGAACAATAACTACAATGTAAGCACCAATTGATGTAATTGTAGAACATAATAAAGTAGCTAAGAATGCTCCAACAATGCCACCGCCTAAGCCACCAATATCGCTTAGTCTTAATTTAAATATTGTATCATTGACAACTGCATTTGATATTTTTGTATGAAAATTAGTAAACACCGTATTAAAACCATCTTGTGTTGAAGATAAAGATGAACCAATTAAACAAGATAAAGCAATTAAAATAATTCCTAATAAAACAAGATTAATTTTTACCATATAAGATTTCTTCATTAAAATTAAATAAAATCCCATAGCAATGCCAAGTAAAAATGGTACAAAATAAAATACGCCGAAAGCATATGCTGATATATATGTTAAAAAATTGCCAACAAAGCCATTGTTTAAAATTCCAATGACAGATATTAAGAATAACATCAATCCATAGAGAGTATTCTCAGCATCTCTTGATAATAATTTTGCTTCTGATATTGATTTTGGTAAATGCTTTTCTTTTGCCATACGATCACCTTCACATTTATAGATTTAACTAAATCTATAATTATTATGACACATACAAGAAATTATAAAAAGCATTTTTATAACAAAAACACCTAGATTTTCTCTAGGTGTTAACAATTATTCAATTACTTCCACAATTGGGACAATAAGTGGGAAACGAGCAGTCTCTTTTTTAATAAACTTGGTTGCTTTATCAACAAAAATATTTTTAGCTTCTTCAATAGATTTGTTATGACTTAAGCTGCTATTAACAGTATCTACAAATAATCTAGTGATTTCTCTTAATATAGCTTCTGATTCTTTTAAGAATACGAAACCACGCATTTGAATATCTGGTCCCGCAATGATTTGATTATTTTCTTTAGATATTGCTAAAGCGGCAATAATAACACCATCTTCTGAAAGTTTTTGACGATCATCAATAACTTCTTGTTTAACATCACCAACACCAATACCATCAACCATTAAATCTCCATTTTTAATAATTGTGTTTGTGATTTTAGCTTCTCCATCAATAATATCAACAGGGACACCATTATCTAAAATAAAGACATTACGGTGGTTATAAGTTGTAAAACTATGTACCGCTATCATCGCGTTAGCTAATAAATGGCGATATTCACCACTTACTGGTAAATAATACTTTGGTTTTAATAAAGAAATCATCGATTTTAAATCATCTTCACGAGCGGTCATTGATATATAAGTCTTTTTATTTAGATTGGTAATGTGTGCACCCGTTCTAAATAAATCATCAATAGCGTCAGTAGCAATAATTTCTAATCCACCTTGTGGAGGACAAGCCGCTAAGAAAGAATCATTTGGACTAATAATAAAGCGTTTATCTTCAATCTCTCCACGTGCAAGTTGAGACATTAATTCGTATAAATGTTCTCCTTCTTCCATCATAACTATAATGGTATCAGTGGCTTTAATTCTTAATAATTCATCATCGCTAGTAATAACATTTTTACCTGGAACAAATATACCACATGGTTGAAGTTTTTCATATAATTTCTTAGCAAATTCGTTATAGAAAATAACTTTTTTGTTATTAAGTGTGGCAAATTTTAAGATTTCTTCTAATCCATAAATATTTTTATCAAATAAAGCAATATAAGTACGACCTTTACTTTCAAATAAAACACGATTTAAGTAAGGTGTTAATTTATGATTTGGTGAAGCATATCCTAATGAAGTTGCGCCACTAGATTCAGTCATAAGTAATAACACATTATTTTCGGCAATTTTAGCTAATTTATTTAAATCATGGTTATGACCAATATCACTATTATATTCCACAATAAAGTCACCAGAATATATAATTGTGCCTTCAGTAGTATCAATAGCAATACCACTAGAACAAATCATTGAGTGACAAGTTTGGAAAAAGTGAACTTTATGTCCAGCTATTTCTACATCATCACTAGGATTTACAATTTTAAAATTGAAGGTAACTGGTTTCTTTAAATAATTAATACCATAATCACTAATCATAGCCGCTGTGGCCTTAGAACAATATATTGGTGCTTTAATACTTTTATACATAAATGGGATAGCGCCCATTTGTTCATTATGACCATGTGACACCAAATACGCTTTAACACGATCTTTGTTTTCTTCTAAATAACGATAATCTGGAATAATTAAGTCAACGCCAGGCAAAGATCTATCTGGGTGTTTAATACCAGCATCGATAATAAATATGTCTTGATTTATTTCCACTACAATAATATTTTTTCCGCGCTCATCTAAACCACCAAGCGCAAAAATTCGAATTTTATCACGCATAAAAATTTTTCCTTTCGTCCATAATAAAACGCCTTCAGTCATAATAATTATTCGATTTATAACTTAAACAGCAAATGTATTATAGCATGTAAAAATTAAACAAACAACTATTTTAAGACTTCTCTTGTGGCAATTATATCTGCACCGGTATTTAAAACATTTTTAATTAACACTTGGTGCATTTTTATAGGTGCTTGTACCTTTATTTTATTAATTTCTTTCATAACATCAAATAGCAAATCTTTACTTATTTCTTTGCTCGTAATAACTGGTATTCTTTTTAAAGTTTCCGATTTAATAAATACTGTAGAAGTTAACATACGCATAGGATTAGTTACTTCATTAATGGCATATTGAACACCTCGCGGACAACTATTGCCAGTAACATTTTTATTTTCATCAATCGTTAAATGGCATCCACGCGGACAAACAATGCATATTAGTTCTTTCATTATAATCCCTCCACTTCTACAGTTATTGTGTTAGTATCATTATTAATTAGATCTTTACTTAATTTAATATTTTCCATTTCCGAAGGAATTACATTAAGCTTTTTAATACGTTTAACTACTACACCATCACATTTAATAACGATATCAACATTTTTCATTGGTTTACTAACACGGAATTTGATAGTGAAATACTCACTAACATTAAGATAGTTAATACGTTGAGGTAAAACATAGCCAACGCCACTTCTTGCTTCTACTAAAATATTTTTATTTTCATAATGAAGAAGATTATTTAAATAACAATATGCTCCAATCGCAGACTCACGTGCTTCCATAGTTACATAATCAACTAAATCATGCACATGTAAACCATTACCCGCGACAAATATTCCTGGAATTAATGTCTCATTATGTTCATTTACATAAGGTCCTTTAGTACGTGGATGGATTTTTAGCCCAAGACTAGTTAATAAATCTGTTGCCGGCGTTAATCCAATAGATAATAACAAAGTATCAACATCAAAATACTTTTGTGTATTAGGTATAACTTTTAAATTTTCATCTACTTTAGATAATTCAATTCTTTCTAATTTTTCTTTTCCAATTACTTTAGTAACCGTACTAGATAAATATAACGGGATATCAAAATCATTTAAACATTGAACAATATTACGATTTAAACCATTAGAATAAGGCATAATTTCGGCAACACCAAGAACTTTTGCCCCTTCTAAAGTCATACGTCGAGCCATAATTAGACCGATATCTCCTGATCCTAAGATAAATACTTTTTTACCAACTAAATAACCATCAATATTTAAATACTTTTGGGCTGTGCCTGCCGAATAAATGCCACTTGGTCGATCACCAGGAAGTTGAATAGATCCAGCATTTCTTTCATAGCAACCCACTGTAAAAATAATTGTTTTTGCTTCAATTACTTGGTAACCTTCTATTTCATTTACATAAGTTATTTTTTTATCTTTAGAAATATTAGTAACCATGGTGTTATTCTTAATAACAACATTGGTATCTTTTAGCATTTCTATAAATCTACTAGCATATTCTGGTCCAGATAATTGCTCTTTAAATTCATGAAGTCCAAAACCATTATGAATGCATTGATTTAAAATACCACCTAAAGCAAAATCTCTTTCAATTACAACTATATCTTTTATTCCTAAATCATAACATTTTTTAGCGGCCGCTAAACCAGCAGCGCCGCCACCAATAATGACAACATCATAATTATGCATTGTCATCACCTGCCTTTGTTATTTCTTTAATTATATTGGTGTTTAAAGCATCGTAATTAACATCTAAAACATCAATATGATAATAATTTGCTAATATATCTAAAACACTTGGTTGACACATACCACCTTGACACTTACCAAATCCAGCACGAACTCTTTTCTTAAGTGCTTTAATGGAGTGAGGCGGACAACTTCTTGATAATGTATCAAGTATTTCTTGCTCGGAAATATATTCACATTTACAAATGATATGGCCATATTTAGGATTTTCTTTTATTAGTTTATTTCTTTCTTCTAAACTTAATTCTTTCATATGTACATATTTTTTCACATTAGGATTATAATTTTCTTTTTCTTTCAAATTAATTAATGTTGATAACAATTCTTCAACAACATATTTTCCAATTGCTGGTGCACTTGCTAAACCTGGTGACTCAATTCCAACCACATTAATAAAATGTTTATTTTCAATTTTAATAATAAAATCATGGGTAGATGGAGTTGGACGATTACCCGCAAAAGTTCTAATTGTCATATTAAAAGGAATATCTTTCATAATTAAAGATGCTTGTTTTTTGACTTCGCTTAATGTTAGTGAGTCAGTTGATAAATCATCTTTATCATCCACAAATTCTGATGATGGCCCTACTAAATAATTATGACTACTTGTTGGTGTCATTAAAATTCCTTTTCCTTTTTCACTAGGAAGTGGAAAAATTGGCATATTTAAAAATGAATCATCAAAATGATCTAAAACATAATATTCGCCTTTTCTTGCTTTAATATTAAAGTTATGATTACTAACTAGATGTGAGATAGTATCTCCATTTACTCCAGTCGCGTTAATTATAACTTTTCCTTCATAAACATTATTTTTAGTAATTACTTTTATGCCATTAGGAATTTCTTTTAAACCAATTACTTCTTCATTTAGTTTTAATTTCACACCATTATCAATAGCGTTTTCCATTGCATGAACAACTAAATTAAATGGATCAATAATTCCCGCAGTTGGACAATATAAAGCACCTAATATAGAATCATTTAAATGTGGCTCTTTTTCTAGTGCTTCTTTTTTTGTTAATAAGCAAACTTCCACACCATTTTCGAAAGCTCTTTTCTTTAAATCTTCTAATACTTTTAAATGCTCTTTAGTTGTAGCCACAGTCATTGAGCCAGTACGAATAAATTTTACATCTAGTTCTTTAGCAACTTGATCATACATTTTATTACCTAAAACATTAAACTTTGCTTTTAAAGTATGTGGCAAAGGATCATATCCCGAATGGATAATTGCGGAATTTGCCATTGATGTGACATTACCTACATCATTTTCTTTATCTAATACTAAAACATCGAGATTATATTTTGCTATTTCTCGAGCAATGAATGCTCCAATAACTCCAGCGCCTAAAATAATTACATCAACCATTATCTAAACTCCTTGTAAGTTTTTTTGTTAATATTAGTATAACATTTTTTGCTTATTTATAAAACTATCGAAGTATAAAAAAATAACGGCTTATTAGGTCGTTATCAATGTAAGACACAATGCTTACTTTCCGCTAAGGAAGCGGATAAGTGTCAATTCACTATTTATAGTTTATAGTTTAAATTTCAAATGTCAAACAAAACTACTAAAAGTTTTATTTTGTTTTAAGTAAATCTAAGTTTCTTTTGCCTTCTAAAGATAAATTAACTAAAGGCAATCTTAAATTCATACTTTTATAACCATTAATACTTAATAAATATTTAATTGGTATTGGATTAGTTTCAAAAGTTATTAAATTACCAATAAAATTTAAATAATCAATTAATATTGGATTCGTAAAGTTATCTTCATAATCTTCAATTAGTAATTTATAGTCATGAGCATATAAAATCGATGAAACTGAAATAATTCCATCTGCACCTGCAGCAAGTGCTTTATCAAAATTAGTATCATTACCGTGATATACTAAAAAATCTGGAAAATTTTTCTTTAATAAAGTCATAAGATTAAAATCATTACTACATTCTTTTATCCCAATTAATTTATTTGATATATGTAGTAATTTTCTAATCGTTTGGTAATCAATTGACATACCAACTCTTGAAGGAACATTATAAATTAAAACTGGATGTCTACTAGTTTGTAATACTTTTTTAAAATGTAAAAACACACCTCGAAGTGGCGGCTTATTATAAAATGGTAATGTCACGAGAATAGCATCAATATTTAAAGTATTAAGGATTTCAATTTGTTCAATTATTTTATTTGTGTTATTTTCTGCTACACCAACAATAATTTTTAATTTAGTATTCATTATAACAAATTTAATTAAATCAATTTTTTCTTTTGATGTGAGTGCCGATTCTTCTCCTGTTGTCCCCGCTACGACAACTGCGCTATGTCCGCTTTTTTCATATGATTCAAGTAATTTTTTAACTTCTATATAATCAATTTCATCTTGATTATTGAAAGGAGTGACCATCGCACCAATTATTTCTTTTTTCATATACTCACCTCTATATAGTCTATGACAATAGCCTAAATAAAGTGAATTTTTTGATA
>CALBGF010000235.1 GCA_937893635.1 uncultured Mollicutes bacterium
TAACTGTATTATAGCCATCTTTAAGTTTTAAGACAAAATCATCACACATTGCTAACCTTGCCGCTTCTTTTACTTCTTCATCTGTAGCGGTCTTTTTACCAATTCGAATGTTTTCTAAAATAGTATTATTAAATAAAGAAACATCTTGGAAGACAATAGAATAATTTTGTAACAAATATTCTTGATCAATTTTTGAAATATCTTCATTACCTAAATATACAGTTCCACTAGTTGGATCATAAAATCTTGCCACTAATTTACCGACAGTTGATTTACCACCACCAGAAGGTCCAACTAAAGCAGTTATTTCACCTTGTTTAGCGGTAAATGATATATTATTTAAAACTTGTTCCTTATCTTGATAACTAAATGAAACATTTTTAAATTCAATATCGTAGTTTTTGAATTGTGTGTCATCTTTTCCTTCTAATAATTCAACTTCATCAAGTTCATTCATACGTTTAACATTGCTTTTTGCAGATATAATTGCCGCTAAATTGATTAGAGTTTGATTCATTGGTTCATAAATTCTTGAAACAACAATTAAAAACATAAATAAAGTTAAAACCGCAAATGAAGAGTCATTAACTAATAAATATGCTCCAACAATTGCAACAAGAGGTATGCCAAACTTTAATATCATTTGTGCTAATTGAACAAATATTGCCACAATAAATTCTGATTCTACTTGTTTTGATTCCACATTATCAATTTTTTCATTTAAAACACCTAAATAGTTATTTTCATAATTATTCATTTTTAAATCTTTAATTGTTTCTAGATATTCTTGCATGTAATTTAAAGAATCAATCGTCGCATTTAGTTTTTTATCATTCACATGCTTTTGAACTCGATTTGATAATAAAACTATAAGTATGGAAATTGGTAAGACACCAGTTGCTGCTAAAGCTAAACGCCAATCAAAGAAAAATAGCGATATAGCAATTATAACTGTAGAAATAATTGAGCCGACAAATTGTGGCATAACATGAGAAAATAAATGTTCCATCGTAGTAGCGTCATTTAAAATAATTGATGTTAAATCCGCACTATCTTTTTTAGCAAAGAAAGATAAAGGTAATTTTCTTAGTTTTTCCGCTAATGAGATACGACGTTTTCCACTCTCATTATATGTTGTAAAATAAACTAAATTATATTGAATATAATGTAAAGCAACCAACAAAATAAATTCAACAACTATTCCAATAATATAAATATAATAATGCGTACTTAAATTAACTTTATTATATAAATCTTGAACAAGCAAATATAATAAAGACACCGGAATCATAAGAACAATATTAGTAAACACTACACTAATTGTGGCTTTGATAAAATCAATGCAGCCTTTTTTGGTTAAGGCATATTCTTTCATTAAATGCTTAATCATATTATTTACCTACCTTCCATGCAGTTGCTTCTTTGTAATCTTCATACATTTTCTTATATAAACCATTAAGATTCATTAGTTCTTCATGGGTTCCAGATTCTTTAATTGTTCCTTTATCAAGAACAATAATGTTATCCATATTTTTAACTGTGGTTAAACGATGAGCAATTATAATAACCGTTTTATTCTTTTTAAGATTTTCAAAAGCTTGTTGAACAAGATATTCATTTTCCGGATCAGCAAAAGCTGTTGCTTCATCTAATATGACAATATGAGATTTTTTAATCATCGCACGTGCAATACAAATTCTTTGTGTTTCGCCACCTGATAAATAAATACCTTTGGAACCAATGATTGTATTAACGCCATCTTTAAATTTAGCAATAATGTCATCACACATTGCTAAGTGTAAAGCTTCTTTTACTTCTTCCTCACTAGCGGATTTATTCGCCATTTTTACATTTTCTAATATTGATGTTTTTAATAATTTATTACCTTGGAATACATAGGAAATTTCTTCCATAAGTGCCGCTTTTTGATAATCTTTAATATTTCTATTTCCAATTAAAACTTCACCACTACTAACATCATAAAAACGCGCAATTAAGTTTGCAATTGTAGTCTTACCTGATCCTGAAGCACCTACTAATGCTAAAGATGAATTTGATTTAACTACAAACGATAAATCATTAATAATATTTTCTTCAACGGAATCATCGTATTTAAAATTCACATGTTTAAATTCAATTTCGTTATTAGTAAAATTAGTTATTTCTCCATATGTCATTGGAGGAATATTTTTAATTTTATTCACTCTTTCTAACGCATCATTTACAACAATCTTATTTTCACTACCAAACATCATTTTCATTAAAGTGGTAGTCATAACAGGTGTAAATAAAATATAAAACATAATATTTAAAATAAATTTATCACTTGCCACACCTTGGCCAACAATAATAAGTGTTATTGCAATTAAAAAAGCAAAAGTTAAATTTAAGCATGTTTGAAACATAACCATTGGCATACGAGCTTTTTTGGTATATGAAATACAAAACTTTGAATAATTATCGATTGATGCTTTAAATCTTTTAAAACTAAATACTGATTGATTAAATGTTTTAACAACTGGCATTCCACGTACATACTCCACTGCTTCATTATTCATATCTTCTAAAGCATCTTGATATTCTTTCATATCTAATTCCATTTGCTTTCCAGTCATTTTCATCATACATAAAAATCCTAAAACCGTTGGAATTAAGCTTACTAATCCTAAACGATAGTCAAAAACAAATAGCAATATAATCATTACTAAAGGTGTAACAGCAGCTTGAATAGAATCTGGTAAATTATGAGCTAAAAGTGTTTCAGTAGCGTTAGAAGATTCGTTAATTATTTTTCTTAGTTTTCCACTACCAAATTTTTCAATATCGCCCAAAGAGATTTTGCTTACATGCTCAAGCATATCTTTTTTCATATTTGCTGATACTCTAAATGCCACAAAATGTGAACACATTAATGAAGCAAAATAAATAAGCATTGCTAGTAACGCAAACATAAAACACATCCAACCATTTTTCACAATGTTAACGCATAAAGAAAAATCTCCATTCGCAGCAACTACTTCTTTAATAATTAACCATAAATAAACAAATGGCACTAATGCTAATACTCCACTAATCGCGGAGAATAGCATCGAGAAAACTAGTAAAATCTTACGTTTTCCCATATAAGGAACTAAGTCCTTTAATCCTAACTTCTTTTCCTTCATATTTTCCTCCTTTGGTTAGTAATAACTAACTTTATACTAAAAAAATTGATTAGATGCCTAAAATAATGTCCCAACCAGCTTTAAAGAAATTTTCTAAATCTCTTATATAAATTAGGGCATCTTCTTTAATAAGATCATGACGAACAACCTCAAACATTCCATTAAATAAAGAACTAGCAATAATATGGGCAAAATCATGACGAACATTATTGATTTTTATCCCAGCACTTTTTAAATCATCGATGAAACGAAAAGTATTTTCTGTTTCTATATCAATCATTTCATCAATAAAATATTCATAGCTAGAGCCATAACCGCTACAAACTATTAATTTAAAAGCATCAAAATCACTATAGATAATATCTACAATGTTTTTCACTTTAAGATCAACATAGGAATGTAGTTCATTTAATTGGTTTTGGGGAGTGAATGTTGCAAACTCTTGTTGAGCATGTTTAAAATAGGATAAAAGTTTATCTCCAGCATTTTTAACAAGCGCATTAAAGATTTCGTTTTTATCCGCAAAACGATTATATAGTGATCCCGTTGTTAAATTTGCTTTTAGAGCAATATTACGCATTGAAGCATCTAAATAGCCTTTATTTAGAAATTCTTCTTTAGCAACTTCTAATATTTTGCTTTTTACTTCATCATCAATCATAGTCTTTAAGCTCTCCAATAACACTGTTATTTTACTTCTTTTTCTGTATAAGTCAAGTAATTTGATAATTTACCTTTACAAGTTCTTTACATTTATTTACAGCAGCATGAAAGATTTATTCAATCCATAATTCTAATATGTTAGTGTCATTGGAGGAAAAATTATGAAAAAGACAAATAAATATCTATTAACTTTATTATTAGGAATGACATTAGCATCATGTGGAAGTAATAACACTTCTAACTCATCAAAAGTAGAATTTGATACAAGTAAAAACATTACTGTTTATACTCGTG
>CALBGF010000236.1 GCA_937893635.1 uncultured Mollicutes bacterium
AATATATTGTTAATGATATTGATTTATATATAAAATCGCGCCAATTAGCGGATAAACACCATAATTGATTATAATTTACTATATATATGATATCCTAGTTTATAATTAATGAACTAGGATGTTTTTATTAAAAGTTTTTACAAAAAATGTACAAGATAGTATACAAGATAATATACAAGATAATTGTAGTTAATTCAAATTTGTGGTATAATAAAAAAGAAAGAGGTGATTAAATGAATAATACTTATAACCCACCTTATACGCTTACTGATGAAATGTTTGATCTTGTTTCTCAAATAATGGAAAATCTTGGCAAACTTAATAGTGTTGATGATTTAGAAAAGCTACCAAGACTACGTCGCATAAATAGAATTAAATCAATTCATTCATCATTGGCAATTGAAAATAATACTCTATCTATAGAACAAGTATCAGATGTTATTAATGGTAAAAAAGTACTAGGGCCTCAAAAAGATATTACTGAAGTTCATAATGCTTTTAATGCTTATGAAGAAGTTTCTAAAATAGATCCATATACCATTAAAGATTTATTAAAAATACATGGTATTATGACTAATGGACTTGTTAAAGAGTCCGGAATGTTTCGGTCTGGACAAGTAGGTGTTTATGATCAAGATGGTAATGTTATTCATATTGCTCCACCTGCTAATATTGTGCCTAGTTTAATAAAGCAATTATTTGATTGGGTAAAATCAAGTAATATTAATATGCTCATAAAATCAAGTATTTTTCATTATGAATTTGAATTTATTCACCCTTTTAACGATGGCAACGGAAGAACAGGAAGATTATGGCAAACTGCGATGTTAGCAAGTTGGAAGCCTATATTTGAATGGATTCCAATTGAAAGCATTATTAAAGATAACCAAGATGAATATTATAAAGCAATTAATGTTTCAACAGAACAAGGTAAATCTACGGCCTTTATTACTTTTATGCTTAAAGCAATTAATACTGCAATTAATAATATAATTATTGATTCGAAAAATCATTATAATCATAGTAATAATAGAGTATCTAAACTTATGAATGTTTTGGATTATTACCCACAATCGGCTAATGAATTAATGGAAAAGCTTAATTTAAAGTCACGTGTTGGATTTAGAAAGAATTATTTAGAACCGGCAATTGAGCTTGGACTAGTTGGTATGACAAATCCTGATAAACCAACTAGTAAAAATCAAAAATATTATAAAGTATAGATAGTTTATTACTTTAAAGCTTGTGTATTTAGTAATAAATTATAAAAAAAAGATGAATAAATCGTCTTTTAGATAAGATTATGATATCTTAGTTTATAATGGCACTTAGTCAGTAATTGATTAGGTGCTTTTTTAATTTATAATGTAGTGAAAGTGAGGTATAACTATGGATGAAAAATTTAATACTATATTAAGTATTGTTTTAATACCGCAAATAGTATCGTTAATAGTAGAAAAAGATAAAATGGATGAAATAACCGCTTTTAACGAATTTTATCAATCTAAAGTTTATGATTTATTAGCAATTGAAGACACAAAAATGTGACACTATAGTGCACTAATTCTTTATATGATGTGGAAACATGAAAAAGAGACGAATGAACTCTTATTTCTTGAGGAGTTATAGATTATGAGTAAAGAATTACCATTTGTTATATTTTGTATTGAAGAATACAAAAATAGTAAAGGCATGAGCGGAAAAGAAGTAATCAATTTATTTAATAAATATTCGGTACTAGATTATTTATGGTCATTTTATGAGGCGTTGCATTTAGCAGGTACAAAATATATTGTTAATGATATTGATTTATATATAAAATCGCGCCAATTAGCGGATAAACACCATAATTAAATATAACTTTACTATATAGTTTAATATTATGAATCCTAGTTTATATTAATGAACTAGGATGTTTCTTTTATTAGAAAATTTAACTGATCTTAGACATGAATCATATATTCTACATAAATTAGGTGATATTATTGGTATTGCTCTCTCTAATTATTGACAATAAAATCAGTTATGATAATATGTGATTGTAAAGATTCGAATTTTATAGAAGTACAATTATTTATTATTAAGTTACTAATGGCAAATTTTGTTGATTGCTATTTTGATTTTATGCGGTTTAATTAATCTTATTTATTAGTATTGAAGGGAGTTGATTATGAGTGAATAAGAAAAAATTATTGTTTTTTTCTATTATGTTTTTGACTATAAATTTATTTGTTTTTTTCGTTTTTTTTCCTACTTTACCAATATATGGTTATAGCCATCAAATTTCTAGAAGTGATAATCCTGGCTTGTATATAACAATTACATCAAATACATTATTCAAGGTGTTAAAAGATGATTATTATAACAATGTACTAAAATTTGCATATATTATTTCATTTATCTTACAAATAACTAGTGTGGCTTTTTCTACAATATCAATGTTGCTTTTTGCTTTATCTAAAAAAGTTAACCATTATATTTTAATTATTCCTAGTGTAATTTGGTCGATACTTTTATTCATTTTATTCAGAAATACAATAACTCTCCTTATAGTATCAACTATATTTTTCATAATGTCGATTTCTTATTTTATCTATTTATTAGTCACGAAAAGAAATAATGGGAGGATAATTCAAAGTGTCTAAATTAAAAACAATACTATTTTTACTACTTATTGCGCCTATGTTATGTTCTAACTCTTTTTCTACAAATTATACAACTGATCAAAGTTTACAAAAAACCATTAAAAAGCTTATAGCGAACAAGATGCTTTATTCACTAATGTTGATAAAATTGATGATGGCGCTGTTTATTTTATTAGAAATGCAGCAAATACTGATTATGTTTGGGATATGCCTAATGGCAACTATAAAGAAGGAACTGAACCTTTTTTGCACTGATGTTTAGAGTTTGAAGAATAAAAAAATCTATAAATGTAATCAATAATATTTCTAAAGAGGCATTAAGATAATATACAAGATAATAAAAAAAGACGAATAAATCGTCTTATAAGATATTTTTTATTAAAAATTTTCGTTAAAATAAGGTAATTCTTCAGTTAATATTCCTGGCCTATTATCAGGATCTAAATACACACGCTTTCCTTGATTTAATTTAAGAATATTATTTATTTCTTCATTTGTTAATGTAAAATCAAAGACATCAAAGTTTTCTTTAATTCTATTTTCATGAACGGACTTTGGAATAGCAATAATGCCACGATCAATTAAATATCTAATGCATATCTGAGCGGGACTTTTAGAATACTTTTTAGCTAACTCATTAATATAAGGCATAGTAAATGCTTCGCCTTTCATAAATGGACCATAAGAAGTAACAATCATATCGTGAGCTTCACAAAATTTAACAAGAGGAACTTGACTTAATCCAGGATGTAATTCAATTTGATTAGTAACAGGTTTAATAGTTACATAAGGCAATAGATGCTCTAAATGATGAATTTGAAAGTTTGAGACACCAATTGAACGAATATAACCTTCTTTAACTAATTCTTCTAGAGCATGATATGTTTCTAAATTAAATTCATAATTACTACTTGGCCAATGCATTAAATATAAATCAATATAATCAACACCTAAGTCTTTTAATGATTTAAATACAGCTTTACGAGTATTATTTTTACCAAATCTCGTAATTTGTAATTTAGAAGTAATAAATATTTCATTACGGGGAACTCCGCTATCGCGAATTGCTTTTCCAACAGCTTCCTCATTTTTATAATTTTGCGCAGTATCAATATGACGATATCCGTGACGCAAAGCAAATAAACAAGCATTATAACATTCATCGCTTGGAGATAAGAATGTTCCTAAGCCTAATACAGGCATTTCATAACCGTTATTTAATTTAATATTCATGCTATTAATTCCTTTCTTAATTTCTATATATTTAAGATAATATTTTTATCTTATTTTAGCAATTGCAATATGAATTGAAATAATACATTGTTAATTGTAAAAATTTTTCAATATTTATTATGGATTAAGTTATTTTTTTATTTTCGGCATTGGCACTTATGTTCAAAATATAATGTTGTTATGATACTACTTTTGACTTATTAGGTAAATTGTTGTATCATATAGTTAGATATAGGAATACTATA